>NZ_JBSFYC010000019.1:0-99580 GCF_053595675.1 Streptomyces sp. NPDC002446
GCCGTCCGGCGCGCCGCCGACCGCGATCCGGGTGTAGTCCCCCGGTACCCGGGCGAACTTGTCGGTGTCGGCGGTTTCGGGAAGGGGCGGGACCGGGGCACCCCTCCTGCCGCAACGGCGATCGGCCACGACGGCGAGGGTCCGGCAGCATCAACGACGGCAGAAGAAAATCCCACCCACCCACAACGGGAGGGGACGGGCCGGAGGGGTAGGGGTTTCGGACGTAAAGCGAAGCAGTCCGAAACCCCTGCCCCGGAGGACCGTCACCGGCAGCCGAACAGCCCCGCGCAGCGGCAACGCCCGCCACAGGCGCAACGGCGAGAAACCCGAAAACGTCGGCCAAGGCAAAGCGCAGCGGAAGGGCCCGCCGCAGGCGAACCCACAGCAACCCCCACGGCGGGACAGCCGAAAACGTGCGCCGCCTCAAAACAGCGGCTGCTGGCCCGGAAACGGCGGTTCCTCCGGGTCGAAGAGCCGCTCCGCCGGGGCCATCAGCGGGGCGATCTTGCGCGAGCCCGGGCAGGAGATCAGCTCAAGTCCCGTGCGGCGGCCCGGAGGGTCATGGCGGGCGAAGCGGCCGCCGACGACGGCGATCTCTCGGGTGCAGACGGGGCACGCGCGGCGGGGTGACGACATGACATCAGTGTGACCCAGTCCGGAATGCGGCCGTCATGAGGCCGGCGCGAGGGCTAGAACGCCGTCTGGGGCACATAGGTGCCCCAGACGTTCCGCAACGCGTCGCACACCTCGCCCACCGTCGCCCTCGCCCGCAGGGCCTCCCGCATCGGGTAGAGGACGTTGTCCGTGCCCTCCGCGGCCTTGCGCAGGTCGTCCAGGGCGCCGGTCACCGCGCGGCGGTTGCGGCGGGAGCGGAGCTGCGCCAGCCGCTCGATCTGCTGGGCCTCGATCGCCGGGTCGACCCGCAGCGGCTCGTACGGCTCCTCCTCGTCCAGCTGGAAGCGGTTGACGCCGACGACCACCCGCTCACCGGCGTCGGTCTCCTGGGCGATCCGGTACGCGTTGCGTTCGATCTCGTCCTTCTGGAAGCCCCGCTCGATGGCCGCCACCGCGCCGCCCAGCTCCTCGACCCGCTCCATCAGCGCGAGCGCCGCCTCCTCCACGTCGTCCGTCATCGACTCCACGGCGTAGGAACCGGCGAACGGGTCGACGGTGGCGGTCACATCGGTCTCGTGGGCGAGCACCTGCTGCGTACGCAGCGCCAGCCGGGCCGACTTGTCCGTGGGCAGCGCGATGGCCTCGTCGAAGGAGTTGGTGTGCAGCGACTGGGTGCCGCCGAGTACCGCGGCCAGCGCCTGGACGGTGACCCGGGCGAGGTTCACCTCCGGCTGCTGGGCGGTGAGCTGCACCCCGGCCGTCTGCGTATGGAACCGCAGCATCCACGACTTGGGGTTCGCCGCGCCGAACTCCTCCCGCATGACGCGGGCCCAGATCCTGCGCGCGGCACGGAACTTGGCGACCTCCTCCAGCAGCGTGGTGCGCGAGACGAAGAAGAACGACAGGCGCGGCGCGAAGTCGTCCACGTCCATGCCGGCCGCCACGGCGGTGCGTACGTACTCGATGCCGTTGGCGAGCGTGAAGGCGACCTCCTGCGCGGGCGAGGCGCCGGCCTCGGCCATGTGGTAGCCGGAGATCGAGATGGTGTTCCACTGGGGGATCTCGGCCCGGCAGTACTGGAAGATGTCGGCGGTCAGCCGCAGCGAGGGCTGCGGCGGAAAGATGTACGTCCCGCGCGCGATGTACTCCTTGAGTACGTCGTTCTGGATCGTCCCCTTGAGCTGACCGGCCGTCACTCCTTCTTCCTCCGCCACCAGTTGGTAGAGGAGCAGCAGCAGCGCCGCCGGCGCGTTGATCGTCATCGATGTGGACACCCTGTCCAGCGGAATCCCGCCGAACAGCACCCGCATGTCCTCGACGGAGTCGATGGCCACCCCGACCTTGCCGACCTCGCCGGAGGCGATCGGGGTGTCCGAGTCATGGCCCATCTGCGTGGGCAGGTCGAAGGCGACCGACAGGCCCGTCGTGCCGTGGGCGATCAGCTGCCGGTAGCGGGCGTTGGACTCCCGGGCGGTGCCGAAGCCCGCGTACTGCCGCATCGTCCAGGGCCGTCCGGTGTACATCGACGGGTACACACCCCGGGTGAAGGGGTAGCCGCCGGGCGCGCCGAGCCGGTCCCCGGGGTCCCAGCCCTCCAGCGCCTGCGGCCCGTACACCGGCTCGACGGGCAGACCGCTCTCGTTGTACCGGCCCGATTCCTGCGCCATGGACGTACGCCTCCCACTGGGTGACCGTTATCCGCTCTTCCGTCATGTTTTACCCGCTGTTTTACGCCTTGCCCTCAGCATGCCCGCAGGTTCGCCACGCCGCAGCGCTGGGAAGCATCTCCGGTGGCCGGTCGGACCGCCGAGATCCGGGGGTAACGCATGACGCGGAGCAGCCAGAGACGTACGGCGCAGGTGTGGGCCGCGGTGCTGATGGCGGCGGCGCTGGCGGTGGGCTGCCGCCCGGTGACGGTCGCCAAAGCCGGTGCGCCGGACGGCAAGGGGGCCCGGTACGCGCCCACCACCCCCGCTCCCCCGCCGCTGGGCTCCAGCGCGTCGCCGCCGCCCCGCGCCACCCACTCCGCCCCCGCGCACACCGGCCGTCCCACGCGCTCCGCCACCGACCCGGTCATGGCGCCGGGCTCACGGGGCGCGCAGGTCCGCGAACTCCAGGCGCGGCTGGCCCAGCTGGGCCTCTTCGACCGTTCCCCGACCGGCTACTACGGGCCGGTCACCACCGCCGCGGTCCGCGCGTTCCAGGGGAGCCGGGGCCTGTCCCGTACGGGCGCGGTGCAGCCGGCCGTCTGGAGCGCCCTGCGCGCCCACACCCGCCGGCCGTCGCGGACGGAGCTCCACCCGCCCACCACCAGGCCGATCGGCACGCCCGACCCGCGCTGCATGACGGGCAGGGTGATCTGCATCAGCAAGCGGACCCTCACCCTCGCCTGGATCGTGGACGGCCGGATCGTCTCGGCGATGGATGTGCGCTTCGGCTCCCAGTACACCCCCACCCGCGAGGGCACCTTCCGCCTCACGTTCAAGAGCCGCCGGCACGTCTCGACGATCTACCACACGGCCATGCCGTACGCGATGTTCTTCAGCGGCGGCCAGGCGGTCCACTACTCGGCGGACTTCGCCGCCCGCGGCTACACCGGCGCCTCGCACGGCTGCGTCAACGTCCGCGACAGGGCGAGGATCGCCGCCCTGTTCGACGCGGTGAGGAAGGGGACGAAGGTCGTCGTCTACCGGTAAGCCCGTACTTCTCGACCAGTCTCGACCAGTGCTTCTAGACCAGTACTTGTCGACCAGTACTTCGAGTGTCGGCCCCGGCCCGTTTCTTTGACAGAAGCGAAAATTGAGCCACCCCCACCCACGGATCCACCTCCGCGAAAGCGGCGCCGGCTTAGGCGCAAAGGGGAGATGGGGCGCGGGCAGGGCCGGGGGAACGTGCCCCGCCCGCGCCGAGTGCGCTGAGCCGTAGGTACGGGGGGAACCCCGGCTCTTCGCGCAGCCGATGACCAGTCGGCTTCACTCAGTACTGCGTCACGGTCCCGGAAAACGTCACACCTAGCTGGTGGGCGTCGTACTGGGAGTCGCGTCTCCCGGTGTGGTGGCGGGTGCCGGGGGCGCGGGGGCCGGGGCGGAGGCGCCGGGGGCGGGGGTGGTGGCGGGCGGCTGGGAGGGGTGTTCGTCGTCGTCTTCGTCGCCGCCGGAGCTGCCGCCGGTCTGGCCGGAATCGCTCGGTCCGCCGCCGAAGCCATCGTTGTCACCCGAGCCGCCGCCGAGCTGGTACCGCGCGAGGTAGGCGCGGCAGAAGGCGTGCACCTTCTCCGGGCCGCCGGCCTTGCGCTCCAGTTGCCGCACCGTCTCGCGGTCCAATTGGCCGCGTTTGCCGGATTCATAGGCCTGGCAGAGGCTGAGCAGAAGTTTCTTCTTGTCGGCGCTTCCGGGCTCGCCCTTCCCGCCGTCACGGGGCTTGTCGTCCGCGTCGCCGTCACCGCCGCCGGGCTCGCCCCGGCCGGGCTTGCGGCTCGCGCCGTGGCTGCTGCCGGGCGTCGGGCTGCGGCCGGGTCCGGTGCTCTCGCCGCTGTGCGTGGGGTCGGGCGTCTGCGCCGTCGTTCCCTGGGTCTGGGCGCCGCTGGGTTCGCGGGTGTCGAGCGGCCCGGGGGTCTCGCCGGAGGAGACCGTGGCGGCCGGTTCGGGGTCCTCGCTGCCCCGGAAGGGGCCGGGCAGTACGCCGGTGCCGGCCGCGACGGCGACACCGCCGATGGCGCACGCGGCGAGGGCGACGACGAGGCCGCGCCGGAAGGGGCGGGCGACCCGGGTGCGTTCGGCGACGCCGGTGGAGTGTGCGGTGCGCACGGCCGGGGGGCCGGCTGCGGCGCGGCCCCGCGAGCGGGCGCCGGAGCCGTCGCCGAGGGCCTGGCGGAACGCCGTGACCGCGGCTTCTTCGCCCGGCAGCGGGGCCGCCTGGGGCGCCTTGGCGCCGACCGCCGCGGCGGCCTCCAGCAGCTGTTCCAGTTCGCGTGCGCCGTCACCGCGCCGGGCGCTGACCGGGTCACCGCGCAGCAAATGCTCCGCGGTGTCCTTGTCGAGCCAGTCGTACCGGTCGTCGGCCATCACATGTCCTTCTGCGTCCGTGCGGCCGTTTCCGTCACACCTGGTACGTACGATTCCGCCACGCCGTTGCGGCGTCTGCGGCCCTGAACAGGCACCCCGCTCACCGTCCCGCCGCCTCCGCGCGGGCGTTGGGGGCTGCCGGGCGGGTCTTCCTCGCCCCCGCCGGCGCCGCCGCCACCGCTACTGTCGGTGACATTGTCGCCGACGCCGCCGTCGGCCGCGGCGTCGCCACCCCCCTGAGCGCCGCCCGCCCCGTCGCCGAGCAGTTCGGCGAGCCGGCGCAGTCCGCGGTGCGCCGCGGTGCGCACCGCCCCGGGCCGCTTGCCGAGCACCTGTGCGGTGCTCTTGGCGTCCAGTCCGACCACCACCCGCAGCACCACGGCCTCCGCCTGGTCCTGCGGCAGCCTGGCTATCAGCCGCATGGCACGGCCGGTGCCGAGGGCTTCGAGCGCCTCGCCGGCGGTGTCGGATGCCGCGGGGGTGTCGGCCAGTTCGCTCTCGTCGCCGCCGATCGCCGGGCGCCGGCCGCGCATCCTGATGTGGTCGAGGGCGCGATTACGGGCAATACGGGCGGCCCAGCCGCGGAAGCGGTCCGCGTCGCCGCTGAAGCGGGCCAGGTCGCGGGTTATCTGAAGCCAGGCTTCCGAGGTGACGTCCTCGACGTCCGCTTCGCTCACCAACGTCCGCACATACCCCAGAAGGCGGGGATGCACGGCGCGGTAGACGGTACGGAACGCCGCCTCGTCGCCGCCCTGCGCCGCCTGCACGGCCACCGTCAGCCGACGGTCGTCCGGCTGAATGTCGTCCCCTCGCACGGGTCCATCCTGTCGCACCTGGAATGTCCGCCGCCCGGTCCTTGCTGCTTTGCTTCTTCGCCGGCCGCGCCGCCGCCTTACCGCCCGCCGCTGGTCAGGGGCGCCGGGAACCCCCGGTAACCCGGCGGTCCCGCAGACGGTAACCCGAGAACGCATCAGCGCCGAACCCGGGACGGCGCTGCCGCGCCGGCCGCCGCCCCGGCGGCGCGGCAGGCGGGCCGGCCGGGGCAGATCCGCACGTTACGGGCCTGGCCGGTCCGGCGTCCAGACCACTGGCCGTACCCCGGACCGCACCGCGTGTGACGCTTTCGCGCCGTCTGGCGCTGTATCGAGTAGGGGGCCGTCACGGCCCTTCGCGAACGACGGCCGGGGCCTCTCCTGTGGGGGGTGGCGGCCCCGGCCGTCCTCGTTTCTCTCCCCGCCCCGCACCGCGGTGGCTCTACACCCGGTTGGCCAGCGCCTTGAACTCCGTCCAGGACAGGGCGGGCGTCCGCGGGTCCCAGGTCTTCTGCGCCAGTGCCGCCAGCGGCAGCCGGATCCCGGCGGCCACCTGCTGCGCCGTCTGCGCCTGCGCCTGATCGCACCAGATCGCGAAGCGCGCCCCGGGGATGCGGTCCGGCCCGGTCATGCTCGCGGGCACGTCCACCGGCTGGGTCTTGCGCAGCACCCGCGGGGTCCAGCTCTCGTAGATCCGCTGGCCGGTCGGGTAGAAGAACTGGTGGGGCTCGCCCAGGACGTAGTAGAGGTACTCGTCGTTGAAGTTCAGGACGTTGCGGCCCTCGTTCAGGAACTTCGCCGGGTCGCGCTGTCCGAACTCCTTGCCGGTCCAGTAGTCGACCATCCGGTTCTTGTCGGCGCTCACCGCCGCGCTGGAGAAGAAGCCGTCGTTCCAGGCCTCGATCCGGTTCTTGCCCTTCGCCTCGACGGTCTTCTGCCGGTCGTTGAGCCAGCCGGTCGCCAGGTCCTTGATGGTGCCGTCCGCCCCGTACTTCTGCTGTGCGGCCCGGGTGAGCTGCGGATAGGTGGTCGCCGGTGTGGAGGACAGCAGCGCCTGGTACTCGTCGCCGCCCAGGTGCCAGTAGGCGGGGGCGCCCTTGGGGTTGGTGAAGAGGTCGCTCATCTCCTTCAGCAGCGAATCGATCAGCGGGGCCGCCTTGGGGTTGGAGATGTCGATCGCACCGGGTACCACCGCGCCCGACGCCTTGCGCAGCAGCAGGTCCTGATGGTGCGCGAGCACGGCGCCCAGATGGCCGGGCGAGTCCAGCTCCGGGACGACGGAGATGTGCAGGCTGCGCGCGAGCTTGATGATCTCGCGCACCTGGGCCTTGCTGAGGTGGTCCTGGGAGACGACCTCGGGGTGGGTGTCGCTCTGGATGCGGAAGCCCTGGTCGTCGGAGAAGTGCAGCTGGAACTGGTTGTACTTGAGGTCGGCGAGCTCCCGCAGGCGCGCCTCGATCCAGTCCTGGGTGAACGGCTTGCGGGCGTTGTCCAGCGACATCCCGCGCTGCGGGCGGTCCGGGCGGTCCTCGATGGTGCCCTCGGGCAGGCCGCCGGCGGCGTGCACGGCCTGCTTGACGGTGCGGGTGCCGTAGAAGATTCCGGCGTCGGTGGGGGCCGTCAGAGTGAGCCGGGTGCCGCGGGCGGTGAGCGTGTAGGCCTCGTCGGCGGCTCCTTTGACCGGCACGTTGTTGCCGGTGGCCGTCCCGTTCTGCCCCGACAGCTTCACCTCGATGTCGCCGGGCCGTACGGTCTCGTCGCCGTAGACGACGGACAGCCCGCCCAGATCACGGGCCATCAGTTGCGCCTCGTCGGCAACCGTGCTCTTCGCGCCGGCCGGGACCACCACGCGGGCCTGCTCGGTCGGCCGCCAGCCGCGGCCGGCTGCCTGGCGGAACTCGCGTACGGCGGGGATGACCTGCGGTGTTCCGGTCACCGGTGCCCAGGTCGGGGTGGCGGCCACCTCGGGGTTGACCTTGGCGCTGGTGCTGCCGGGCGTTTCGGTTTCCGCGGTGTCGGTGCAGCCGGCGAGCAGCAGGGCGCCGGTGAGTGCCACCGCCAAGAGTGCGGCGCGCGGCGGCCGCATCGGGTTCGACATCGTGCAATCCTCACTTTTCGGTGCGAAGGCATTGCCAGGTGTGCGGAGCCGGTCGTCCACCGAACGCGCGAAAGCTCTCTCATCCGGGTGAAATTCGCGCATCCGTCGGACAGTGATCGACAGGCGTCGTTAGCGTGGCGCTCTGTTTTCGTCACCGCCTTTCCCAGAACTCGCCTGGAACCGCCGGATACCGCCGGGGTGTCGTGTCACCCGTACACCGCCGCACCCGCCGCCGCCGCCTCACGCGTCCCGGCTTCGGTCCGCTCCCCCCAGCTTCCGTCAGCAGCCCGCCCCGCACCCGTCGAAAAGATCCATTCGCATCCGTCCGAGGAGCCCATGCTGTCCGGTGACACCCCGGCCGCCCGGCCGACGACGCTGCACCCCCCGCGGTCGCCGTGGTGCGGCCTGCCCTCCCAGGCCCGCGGCAGCGCCCTGGCGCGGCCCCGCCACGGGGCCCGGGGACTGGCCCGGTTCAACGCGCTGACCGGCGACGACGCGCTGACCGCGCTGCTCGGCTGCTGCCACAGCCGCCGCTGGGCCGAGCGCCTCGCCGCGCACCGCCCGTACGCCGACGCCGACTCCCTGCTCGCCGCCGGCGACCAGGCCTGCGACGACCTCACGGCGGCCGAGCTGGAGGAGGCGCTGGCCGGGGAGTCCCGCTCCCCGCTGCCGCTGGCCGCCGCCCGCGGCCCCGGCATGCTCGCCGCCCACACCGCGCTGCGCGCCGCGCACGCCGAGTACGAGCGGCGCTTCCGCCATGTCTTCGTGATCTGCCTGGACGGCCACCGCGAGGACGAACTGCTCGACCGGGTGCTCTGCGCCCTGCGCGCCCGGCTGGGCAACGACCCGGCCGCGGAGCGGACCGTCACCGCCCACGAACTGCGCCGGCTGGCCCGCGGCCGCCTCGCCCGGCTCGCGGCCTGAAAGCACCTCCGGGCCGGTGCGCGGAACACGCCCCGCAGGCCGGCGGCTCATGCCGTACGCCCCGCAAAGTCCGCTTCGTCCTTGTGTGATAGCCCGTTGGTGCCTGTTTGATCACACCTAAGGACCCCCGCGCGAGGAACCGACAACTCGTCGATACGATGACGAGCGGCCGGTGGACCGTACCCGGCCGGGCCCGACCGACAGAGAAGCCGGCGCGGCCCTAGTCCCCGCTCCCGGAGGGTTCTTCCGTGCCGGCTGGAACGCTGTACCGCGGCCGGGAAGGCATGTGGTCCTGGGTGGCTCATCGAGTCACCGGCGTCCTCATCTTCTTCTTCCTGTTCGTACACGTCCTCGACACCGCGCTCGTACGTGTCTCACCCGAGGCCTACGACGACGTCGTTGCGACCTACAAGACGCCGATCGTCAACGTGATGGAGTACGGCCTGGTGGCCGCCATCCTCTTCCACGCGCTCAACGGCCTGCGGGTCGTCGCCGTGGACTTCTGGTCCAAGGGCCCGAAGTACCAGAAGCAGATGCTGTGGACCGTTGTCGGTGTCTGGGTCGTGCTGATGGCCGGTGCCTTCTACCCCGTGCTGCAGCACACCCTGCGCACGCTGTTCGGGAGCTGACGCCAGATGTCTGCTGAAACCACCTCCGCGGGTGCCACCGCGACCGACGGCGTCTCGCTCTATGACGTGGACAACCCGGCCCCGGTCATCGAGGCGCCGCGCAAGCGCACCCACAAGACCGGCCGCGCCTCCCGGGGCAACTTCGAGATGCAGGCCTGGCTGTTCATGCGGCTGTCGGGCATCGTGCTGGTCGTCCTGGTCCTGGGCCACCTGCTGATCCAGCTCGTCCTCGACGGCGGCGTCTCCAAGATCGGCTTCGCGTTCGTCGCCGGCCGCTGGGCCTCGCCGTTCTGGCAGGCCTGGGACCTGCTGATGCTGTGGCTGGCCATGCTGCACGGCGCCAACGGCCTGCGCACCGTCATCAACGACTACGCGCAGCGGGACAACACCCGCTTCTGGCTGAAGATGCTGCTGTACACCGCGACGGTGTTCACCGTCCTTCTGGGCACGCTGGTGATCTTCACCTTCGACCCGAACATCTCCTGAAGCCGGGGCTGACTGGAACCATGAAGATCCACAAGTACGACACCGTCATCGTCGGCGCCGGCGGCGCGGGCATGCGCGCGGCCATCGAGTCGACCAAGCGCAGCCGCACCGCGGTCCTGACGAAGCTCTACCCGACCCGCTCCCACACCGGCGCCGCCCAGGGCGGTATGGCCGCCGCCCTCGCGAACGTCGAGGAGGACAACTGGGAGTGGCACACCTTCGACACGATCAAGGGCGGTGACTACCTGGTCGACCAGGACGCCGCCGAGATCCTCGCGAAGGAGGCCATCGACTCGGTCCTCGACCTGGAGAAGATGGGCCTGCCGTTCAACCGGACGCCCGACGGCACGATCGACCAGCGCCGCTTCGGCGGTCACTCCCGCAACCACGGTGAGGCCCCGGTCCGCCGGTCCTGCTACGCGGCCGACCGCACCGGCCACATGATCCTCCAGACGCTGTACCAGAACTGCGTCAAGGAGGGCGTGGAGTTCTTCAACGAGTTCTACGTCCTCGACCAGCTGATCACCGAGGTCGACGGCGTCAAGAAGTCGGCGGGTGTGGTCGCCTACGAGCTCGCCACCGGTGAGATCCACGTCTTCCAGGCGAAGGCCGTCATCTACGCCTCCGGCGGCTGCGGCAAGTTCTTCAAGGTGACCTCCAACGCGCACACGCTGACCGGTGACGGCCAGGCCGCCGTCTACCGCCGCGGGCTGCCGCTGGAGGACATGGAGTTCTTCCAGTTCCACCCGACCGGCATCTGGCGGATGGGCATCCTGCTGACGGAGGGCGCCCGCGGTGAGGGCGGCATCCTCCGCAACAAGGACGGCGAGCGCTTCATGGAGAAGTACGCGCCGGTCATGAAGGACCTCGCCTCGCGTGACGTCGTCTCGCGCTCCATCTACACGGAGATCCGCGAGGGGCGCGGCTGCGGCCCCGAGGGCGACCACGTCTACCTCGACCTCACCCACCTCCCGCCGGAGCAGCTGGACGCCAAGCTCCCGGACATCACCGAGTTCGCGCGGACGTACCTCGGCATCGAGCCCTACACGGACCCGATCCCGATCCAGCCGACCGCGCACTACGCCATGGGCGGCATCCCGACGAACGTCGAGGGTGAGGTCCTGGCCGACAACACGACGGTGGTCCCCGGCCTGTACGCGGCCGGCGAGGTCGCCTGTGTGTCGGTCCACGGCGCGAACCGCCTGGGCACGAACAGCCTCCTGGACATCAACGTCTTCGGCCGCCGGGCCGGCATCGCGGCGGCGGAGTACAGCCAGAAGGCGGACTTCGTCGAGCTGCCCGAGGACCCGGCCGTGCAGGTCGTCGACCAGGTCGAGCGGCTGCGCAACTCCACCGGCAGCGAGCGGGTCACCGAGATCCGCAAGGAGCTGCAGGAGACCATGGACGCCAATGTGATGGTGTTCCGCACCGAGCAGACGATCAAGACCGCGGTCGAGAAGATCGGCGAGCTGCGCGAGCGATACCAGAACGTGTCCATCCAGGACAAGGGCAAGCGGTTCAACACCGACCTGCTGGAGGCGATCGAGCTGGGCAACCTGCTCGACCTGGCCGAGGTCATGGCGGTGTCCGCGCTGGCCCGCAAGGAGTCCCGCGGCGGTCACTACCGCGAGGACTACCCCAACCGCGACGACGTCAACTTCATGCGGCACACCATGGCGTACCGCGAGGTGGGCGCAGACGGCGCCGAGTCGATCCGCCTCGACTACAAGCCGGTCGTGCAGACCCGCTACCAGCCGATGGAGCGTAAGTACTGATGGCAACCCCGACCCTGGACAAGGCGGCCGAGGCCGGCCAGCCCGAGCCCGGCTTCGCCGACTCCCCGTACATCACGGTCACCTTCCGGATCCGCCGGTTCAACCCGGAGGTCTCCGAGGACGCCAGCTGGCAGGACTTCCAGCTGGAGATCGACCCCAAGGAGCGCGTCCTGGACGCCCTCCACAAGATCAAGTGGGACCAGGACGGTTCGCTGACCTTCCGCCGCTCCTGCGCCCACGGCATCTGCGGTTCGGACGCCATGCGGATCAACGGCCGCAACCGTCTGGCCTGCAAGACGCTGATCAAGGACATCAACCCGGAGAAGCCGATCACGGTCGAGGCCATCAAGGGCCTGACCGTGATGAAGGACCTTGTCGTCGACATGGAGCCCTTCTTCCAGGCGTACCGCGATGTGATGCCGTTCCTGATCACGACGGGCAACGAGCCGACCCGCGAGCGCCGGCAGTCCGCCGAGGACCGCGAGCGCTTCGACGACACCACCAAGTGCATCCTGTGCGCCGCCTGCACGTCCTCGTGCCCGGTGTTCTGGAACGACGGCCAGTACTTCGGCCCGGCGGCGATCGTCAACGCGCACCGCTTCATCTTCGACAGCCGTGACGAGGGCGGCGAGCAGCGCCTGGAGATCCTCAACGACAAGGACGGCGTCTGGCGCTGCCGGACGACCTTCAACTGCTCGGACGCCTGCCCTCGCGGCATCGAGGTCACCAAGGCGATCCAGGAGGTCAAGCGCGCGCTGATCACCCGGCGCTTCTGACACCCGCGGCGCCCCGGGCGTCAGAGGCCCGCGGCGATACGGGTTCCGTCCCGTGAGCCGATGAGTGCCGGTACGTCCCGAAGGGCCTCGCTTCCGCAACGCCGGAAGCGGGGCCCTTCGGCGTGCCCCAAAGCCGCGGCCGGATAGACCAGCACCGGCGGCAGCTCCTCGTCCACCAGCGCCACCGGCTCGTCCCGGCAGAAGTACGACGGCACGAACACCAGCCCCCGCCCCGCCAGATGCAGCTCCCGCTCCACCGGATAGCGGACCTCCAGCACCGGCCGCCGCCACCGCATCACCGGCCCGAACGTCCGCAGCATCGCCTCCGTCCCGGACTGCCCCAGCGCATGCACCCGCAGCGCCCGGTCCGCGCCGACCCGCCCGGCGATCCGCGGCCAGCTCGGCGCGATCGCCAGATGGTGGTACGTACGCAGGCTCCGCGCCAGCTGCCGCAGCGCGGCCGGCTCGCCCTCCCCGATCCCGCGCGCCCACCCCGGTAGCGCCCGGTGCCCGGACAGCAGCGCGAGCTCGGCCCGCAGCCGCCTGCGCGGGGTGCTCATCACGGCTTCCAGCCCCGGTTCGACCCCGTCCAGCGCCGCGAAGGGCGTGAGGAAGTCCGGGAAGTACCCGTGCTGGGGCACCAGCGGCAGCAGGGTCCGCAGCGGCCCCGGGCCGTGCCGCACCGCGTGCTGCCGCCAGGCCGCGAGCGCCGGTTCGCTGCGGCTGACGCGCAGACTGTGCAGGCTCAGCACCGTCTCCCAGAGCGGGTCGGCCCCGTCGGCCACTCGCGTACGCGCCAGATCCTGCCCGGTGAAGTGCACTCGCAGCACATCGGCCCCCTGCGTCCCTGCCGTTCCCCCGAACGGCATGCACACGAGGATCTGGCCGACGGGTGGCTTGTGGCAAGCGTCGTGCGGGGACCCTTCGGCCCCCGCACGACCGGGACCCTTCGGGCCCCGCACCCCTTACCTCGTCACGACGCGCGCAGCGCCATCCGCGCCAGCGCCTCGTCCTGCTCCTGCCGCTCCCTCATGACCTGCACATACTCCCCGAGCGCGGCCCGCCGACGCGCCAACTCCGCCATTTCGGCGTCCAGTTGGGCCATCTTCCGCGCCACGACCCCGTAGGAGAACGCACAGGGCGTCAGCGCGGGACCGCCCTGCGCGCACGGCAGCAGCTCACGGATGTCGTCTGTGTTCAGCCCCGTGGCGAGCAGCTCCCGTATCCGCCCGACGGTCTCGGCCGCCCCCTCGCCGTACCGCCGATAGCCGTTCGCATCCCGCTCCGCACGGAGCAGCCCGCGCTGCTCGTAGTAGCGCAGCACCCGCGTACTGACGCCCGTGCGGCGCGCCAGCTCACCGATCCGCACATGCCCCCCTCTTGGACTTGACCTTGACACCGACGTCAAGCTGCAACGTGTTCCCCATGACACAGATTCCCGCCGCCCAGGCCCCGTCCCGTCCTTCGGCTTCCGCTCCGCTCCCGCCCCTGTCCACCACCGTCGCCGGAGACCCGGCCGGCCCCGGGATCCTCCTGGCGCACGGCGCCACCGGCAGCGTCCAGAGCAACTACGGCGCCCTCATCCCCGCACTGGCGGCCTCCGGCCACCGGGTGGTCGCCCCCGATTACCCCGGCTCGGGCGAAACGCCGCGCGCCACAGACCCCCTGGAGCTGGACGCCCTCGCCGACGCCGTGGTCGCCGAGGCCACCGCGGCGGGCCTGGAGACCTTCACCCTGATCGGCTACTCGCTGGGCACGGCCGTGTCCGTACGGGCCGCCGCCCGCCACCCCGCACGCGTACGCGGCCTGGTCCTGACCGCCGGGCTGGCCAGGGCCGACCACTACACCACCGTCTGGATGGAGCTGTGGCTGCGCCTGCTCGCCCGCGGCGACCACACGGGCTTCGCCCAGACCGGGGCCCTGGCCGCCTTCTCCCCCGCCCTCCTCAACGCCCTGTCACCGGCGGAACTGGCGACCGTACTGGACCCGGACGCCAACCCGGCCCCCATCGGCGCCGCGGACCAGGCCGCCCTCGTAGGCACCGTGGACACCACCGCCGACCTGCCCGGCATCACGGTTCCCACCCTGGTCATCGCGACCACACTGGACGCACTGGTGCCCCCGTCCAACTCCCGCTACCTGGCCGACCACATCCCCGGCGCCGAGTACGCCGAGCTGGCCACCGGCCATCTGCCGATGGTCGAGAGCCCGAAGGAGTGGCAGGGCCTCATCCAGGACTTCCTCACCAGGCACGGCCTGTGAGGACGGGCGGCGAGGAGGGCCGAGCGGCTACTCCCCGTTGAGCACCTTGTCCAGGAAGGCGTCCAGGTTCCGCACGGTGCGCGCGATCCGCTCCTCCAGCGGCAGCGTCTCCTCGTGCCGCCCGGCGAGCCGCGACTGCTTGCGTCCCCGTACGTAGAGCGAGCAGGCGAGGTCGGCGCAGAGGTACGTCCCGACGGTGTTGCCCTGCCGCCCCGCGGGCCCGGCCCGCCGCGCGGCGAGCAGGCTGACACCGGACCCCGGGTGCCCGGTCATGCACACCGAACACACCGTCGTCTTGGTGAAACTGCGCCGCACGCCCTGCGGAACCCGGAGCGTCACCCCGAGCAGCCCCTCGCCGCGCGGCGCGACCAGATAGCTCCGGTCCGGCGCCCCGGGATCCCGCCACCCCAGGAAGTCCAGGTCCTCCCAGGGCCGCCCGGCCAGCCCCACGGGCAGATTGATCCTGCTCGCCTCCCCCTTCGAACAGTTGACAAAGGAGGCACGTATGGCTTTTTCGCCTAGGGGTTCCATAACGGCCCAAGCTAACAGCGTGGCTGCGGCCCCGTCGCGCGAATTTCCTCGCGCGGCGGGGCCGCGGGGGTGGGTCTCCGGGGCGGGTCCGGGTGGGCCTGGTCGGGTCCGGGTGGGTCCGGTGGGGTCAGCCCCAGGCCTGTCCGCCGGTGTTGCCACGGCGGCGGACGGCGACCACCACGCCGATGACGATGCCGGCGACGACCAGTACGCCCAGAGCGATGCCCCCGATGAGCATCACCCGCTCCTTGCCGCTCATGGGCGGGTCGGCGTCGTACCCCTTGTCGGCGCCGGGCACCACGGCCTTCTGCGGCGCCTTGCCCTGCGGCATCGGCAGGGGCCCCTGCGCGGGGCCGGCCGCGATGTCCCGCCGGAGGGCGGGGCCGGGCTGGATGAAGCCGTAGCCGTAGCGGGCGTCCGGCAGCTTGAGGTGCTTGTCCTTCTCGGCCTGCGCCAGACCGGCGGTCTTCACCAGCCGGTTGGCGATCTGCCCCGGGGTGAGATCCGGGAACTTCTGCTTGAGGAGGGCGGCGGCGGCGGAGACGTAGGCACTCGCCGCGGAGCTGCCGTTCGCCTCGGTGCGGTAGGCGGAGTCGCTCTTGCCCGTCGCTACGGGGACCTCTTCGCCGGGGGCGAGCAGGTCCGTGTCCGCGTTGTAGTTGTTGGCGTCGGCCGCCTTGCCGTACTGGTCGACCGAGCCCACCCCGATGACGCCGGGGCAGGCCACGGGGTAGCTCTTGCGGGTCGAGCCGTCGTTGCCCACGGCGGCCACGACCACCGCGCCCTTCTCAAGGGCGTAGTGGATGGACTCGCAGGTGTCCGCAGCGCGCATGGTCTCGCCGTAGGACATGTTGATGACGTCAGCGCCATGGTCCACTGCCCACCGCGTGGCCTGCCCGCTGTTCTTGTATTCCGGGACGGGAAGCAGCTTGGCCTCGGGCGCCAGCCCCCTGACGCCTTGAGATCCCTGCGGGCCGTGTCCGCGGCCGGCGATGATCCCGGCCATCGCGGTGCCGTGGTCGCGGACGTCCTCACCCGGCTCGAGGTGCCTGGCATGCTCGGCCTCAATGGCCTTGCCGAAGTCCGGACCGGGCAGGAACTGGCCCTTGAGGTCCTGGTGCGTCGTACGGAAGCCGCTGTCCAGGACCGCCACCGTCACGCCCTTACCGGTGGCCTCCTTCCACAGCTGCCGGGCCCCGAACGCCTCCAGCGGCCACAGGTCCTTGCGTACCTGGTCTGCGGATGCGGTTCCGCCCGCGGCCAGCAGCAGCGCTCCGGTCAGCGCAGCACCCACCGTCGCGCGCAGTGTTCGGGTGACCCTCATCCTTCGCTCCTTCTTGCTGTGCTGCCCGGGCGGCATTGTTCCGTCCGAGAAATGGCCCCGCACTCCTGAGTGCGGGGCCATGCCTCATTGGCCGCATGCGACGTTATCGTCGGCCTACTCGATAACGCGAGGGGCCACATTACGCTTCGAGGCCCACGTCTCCTCGTCCTCGACGAGGTAGTCGGGGCGCTGCCCGGTGGTGCGCTCCTTATCGCCCTTCTTGTCCTTGCCCTTGGCGCCGGCGGCACCCGCCGCCGCCTGCATGCCGCCACGGCTGCGGTGCAGACCGGAGCCGCCCTGCTTGGCGCCGCCGGCCGGGCCGCCCGGCTTGCCGACCACGCCGCCGCGGGTACGCGCCTGCGGACCGCCGCGCCCGGCCGCGCCGCCCTTGGCACCGCCTGCCGCGCCCGCTCCGGCGCCCGGCATACCGCCGCGCATACCGCCCGTGCCGCGTACGCCACCGGCACCCTTGCCGCCCGGCACACCGACGACTCCGGGCGCGACCAGGCCGCCGGGGAAGCCCCCCGAACCGCCCGGCGCGCCGTGACCGCCGCCCGGGGTCCCGCCGCTGACGCCGTGTCCGCCACCCGCCGGCGGGGCGAGGGTGCCGCCCTGCACGCCGTCGAGTCCGGTGTTCACCGGCACCTCGGGCCGGTTGAGCTTCGGGCCGTCGAACCCTTCCGGTACGGCGCCGCCGCCCGCCCCGTTGGGCATGTTCGGCATCTGCGACGACGACGGGTGCGGGTGGGCACCGCCAGTGACGGGCATGCGCACCGGAGGCGGCGGCGTATGCGTCGGCGGCTGCTTGGGCCAGTCACCCGAGGGACCGCCCGGGTCGACGCCCTCCCTGAGGAAGCTCTTGTGGCCGTCGTAGTTGGCGGCCAGCTCATCCATCACGATGACCGCCTCGACCTGGCGCTCCTTGGTCAGGGACAGATTGTCCCGGTTGAGCTCCAGCGCCATGCGGGTGTCCATCTTGGGATTCGCCATGTCCCGCTTGAACTGGCTGTCATCGCCGCTGTCGTCGGTCGCCCGGTCCACGACTCCCGGGTCGTGGATCTTCGACATGGCCTTCTTGGCCTCGCGGAGACTGTGGGCGACGCCGATCTCCGGCCCCGACGAGCGGGAACCGATCAGCGTGGATTCGACGTTCCGGGAGTGCTGGTAGGTCCGGTCGATCTTCTCGAGCACCTTGACGGCTTCCCTGCGGAACGCCTGGGCTGCCGAACCCTCCCAGTGCGCCGTGGCGTGGTCCACGGCGTCCATGAAGGCCTTGCGGATACCGCCGTGGCCGTCATCGCCGCCCAACCGGTCGGCGGAGGCGCGCCAGTGCCTGCCCGAGGTCTCGATGGTCTCGGGGCTGGCGTTTTCGATCATCGCTCGGAGCGCGTTGATGCCGTGGTGGTGGAAGTCGGAGGGCGACCGCGGAGTGAGGCGCTGGCCCTTGAACGACTTCAGCCGTTCTTCCCGCTCACGGTTCTTGCGCTGCTGCTCCATCGCCTTGGCGCTCTCGCGCTCCTGCCTGGCGTCAACCATGCAGGCCCCCCTTCGTCTTCGTCATCCGCCGCTTGCCCATGCGTGGCCGCAGCCACTCAGCCGTTCATCGAGGTCTTGGTGGCGTGCTCCTGGTCCTCGTACGCGCCCCGGCTGGCTTCCGTCTTCTCACCGAACTTGTGGATGAGGTCCTGGAGCGCGTTGATGACCTGCGACATGTACGACTGCATGTCATCGTGAGCCTTGGCGAGTTCGCCGGCCTCAAGGAAGTCCACCCCGAACGCCGACTTCGGGATCGCGGTGCTGTACTTCACCTTCTGGCTGGGTTCGTCCATGTCGGCCCGCAGGCGTCGGAGCTGGCGCACGACGCTGTCCAGTTCGTCGAGGTCGACCTTGAACCGCTCACTCATTACCGCTCTCCCCGTTACCCGCGTACCCCGCTCGTCCCCCTCGCACCGCCCATGAATCCGCCACGGTAAGGGCAACGTAAAGTCAATAAATACTAGGGAGTCGGCGCACTCGATCGCAAGATCGAAAGTCAGGATCTGTCCGATTTGCCGCAGGATGGGGCCCGAGTTTGTCGACGGGTTGTTACCTGGTGGCGCAACCCTGGCGCAACCCTGCCGGAACGGGCCGATCACGCCCGCAGGGAAACCGGTTCGGCCACCTCGGGCGTGGCTGATTCGGGTCCGTGCGGCCCGCCCCGAAGGCCGGTCGTTTTGCACGCGCTTATCGGTGCGCTGTGGGATCTCCGGTGATGCATGGTGCAGGCAGGGGTAGGGAGACGTGTGCTGAACGAGACGGTGTTCCGGAGCGAGGACGTGCCGGAGCGGGACCGGCTGGCCTGCTGGGAGGAGCGGGTGGGGCAGACCCATGCTCCGGTGCGCATGAGCAGCGAGCACGCCCACGACTTCCGGGCGGTCCAGCGGGTACTGGACCTGGGGGCGGTGACCCTGTGGCCGGCGACCTTCCAGCAACTGGTCATCCGGCGCACGCCGAAACTGATCCGGCAGTCCGACCCGGAGCTCTACCACCTCTCGCTCGTCGTGGGCGGGACCGCGGGGTGCACCTGGGACGACCGCGAGGCCGTCTACCGGCCGGCCGATCTGCACCTCAACGACTCCTCGCTGCCCTGGCAGATCCACACCGGCGCGTCCCCGGTCACGGCGGTGGGGCTGGAGATCCCCAAATCGCTACTGCCGCTGCCGCGCGGCATGAACAGCCGGGCCATTCCACGCCAGATGCCGACCGGGGAGGGCATCGGCGCGCTGCTGGCGGAGTTCCTCACCCGGCTGACCACGGACACCACCCCGTACCAGCCCTCCGACGGGCCGCGGCTGGGCACGGTCCTGACCGATCTGATCGCCGCGCTCTTCGCCCACACCCTCGAAACCACCCACGCCCTCCCCGCGGAGACCCACCGGCGGACCCTCGTCCTGCGCATCAAGCGCTTCATCCTGGAGCATCTGCACGACCCGCACCTCACCCCGGCCGCCGTCGCCACCGCGCACCACATCTCCACCAGCTACCTGCACCGCCTCTTCCAGGACGAAGAGGCCACCGTCGCCGCCTGGATCCGCCGGCGGCGCCTGCGCGCCGCCCGCCGCGACCTCACCGACCCGGCCCTGTGCGCGACGCCGATCCACGCCATCGCCGCCCGCTGGGGCTTTCCCCGCGCGGCGGACTTCACCCGCGCCTTCCGCACCGCGTACGGCATCCCGCCGAACGACTACCGGCGGCAGAACCTCGCGGCGTCGAAGTGGACGCACGGCTAAGCAACCTGTGGACCGAGTGCTAACGACTTCTGCGGCGGTACTCCGGAATCCTTTTCGCACACGGGGTTCGACGAAATGTGTCGTCGAACGGCCCATGGCACAGGGGGATTTGCTTCAGGGGCCCGCGGCTCTCCGCTGCGGGCCCCTGACGTGCGTCTTCGTCCGTAGCCGTGTGCGGTCCCACGGTGGGGCGGGATCCTGGGCGGGTTGAGGACGTCCGGGGACAGCGGGAGGCGACGTACGGATGACGACCACCACACCCGACCCGCGGCGCGACGGGGCACGGGGCGCGGCTCAGGACGGGCAGCGGATGCAGGACCGCATCGCGGCGACGGTGAGTGCGCTCCAGGGGGACCTGGCGCGGTCCGAGGGCAAGGCGAGCCTGCTGCTGGCGCTGTCCGGGGCGGCGCTGGTGGCGCTGGTCTCGGCGGCCGGGAACCTGCGTCTGACGGCGCCCGCCGCCGTGGCCGGGGCGCTCGGGACCGCCGCGCTGCTGGCCGCGACGGTGCTTCTGCTGCTCGCGGTCCGTCCGCAGCTCGGGGGTGACGGCTGGACGAGCTGGCCCCGGCTGAGCACCGAGCAGCTGCGTGAGCGGCTGGCGGCCGGCCACGAGGTGGACCACCTGAGGTTCATGGCCGCGCTCGCCGCCCGGAAGTTCCGGCTGATCCGGGCGGCGGTCGACTGCCTGCTGGCCGGGCTCGGGCTGCTGGCGCTCGCGGCCGTCCTCCTGCGGACGGCGTGACCCGCCGTCACCCGGGATCCGCCGGTCAGCCAGCGGCCGGCCGGTCGTCGTCCGCGCGGTCCGGCCGCGCCGCCTTCGACGCCTCGCGGCGCAGGGCCCGTACGCCGCGGAACCCGATCACGCCGATTGCCGTCCCCAAGAGAAAGGAAGCCACCGCGAGCAGCAGATGCACCCAGAAGTAGGCGGTCGGGTCACCCGCGTCGTCGAAGGCGAGTCCGCTCCCGTCCTTCCAGAGGTTTTTGACGAAAGTGATCCAGATGACCCAGCTCCACACCCCGAAGGCGAGCAGGAACCAGGACACGGGGCGAGAGAGCTTCATGAGTTCCAGTATGGGCAGCGGCTCCATCCGGCGGTCGGCAGGGGCACTCTTCCGTGGGGTGCTGTCGGCATCGCGGGCAATGGGGGGTACGTTCAGCGACGTGCCGACGACCTTCCGTGCTTCCCCGGCTTCCCACGACCCGATCGCCCCGCCCGCCTCCGCCGTGCCGGCCGCACCCGTCGCGCCCGGTGGCGCCGGGCGCGCGGCGCGCGGCGGCCTGTCCCTGCGCACCGCCGCCGCGCTGGCCGCCTCCGGGCTCCTGGCGGCCCCGCTGCTGGCCGGTCCCGCGTACGCCGATCCCAAGGCGCCCGCGCCGCCGGCGAAGATGTCGCGGATCGGCGGGGACCGGCTGGGCACGCCCGGCGTGCAGGTGGCGCCGCAGCCCGGTGCGCCGAAGCTGCCGGGGCCTAACGCGCTGACCGCCCGCTCGTGGATCGTGTCGGACGCCGAGTCCGGGAAGGTGCTGGCCGCCAAGAACCCGCACTGGCAGCTCGCGCCCGCCAGCACGCTGAAGATGCTGTTCGCGGACACGGTGCTGCCGAAGTTCCCCAAGGACCGGAAGTACACCGTCAAGCCGGCCGACCTGGCGGGGATGGGCGCGGGCAGCAGCCTCGTCGGGATAAAGGAGAACCTGAGCTACACGGTCCGCGACCTCTGGCTCGGGGTGTTCCTGCGGTCCGGCAATGACGCGGTGCACACGCTCTCGGCGATGAACGGCGGGACGGAGGCCACCGTCCGGCAGATGCAGCAGCGCGCGAAGGAGCTGAACGCCAACGACACCCATGTCGTGACGCCGGACGGCTACGACGCGCCGGGGCAGGTCTCCAGCGCCTACGACCTGAGCCTGTTCGCCCGCGCGGGGCTGCAGAACGCCGACTTCCGCGAGTACTGCTCGACGGCGTTCGCGCAGTTCCCGGGGGACAAGGGCAAGGACGGCAAGCGGGCCACGTTCGGCATCCAGAACACCAACCGGCTGCTCAGCGGCGATTACGACATCAAGCCGTACCCGGGGATCGCGGGGGTGAAGAACGGGTCGACCACCCACGCCGGGTCGACCTTCACCGGTGTGGCCCAACGGGGCGAGCGCAAGCTGCTGGTGACGGTCATGAACCCGTCGAAGAAGGAGCACAACGAGGCCTACAAGGAGGCCGCCAAGCTGCTCGACTGGGGCTTTGCGGCGGCCGACAAGGTGGAGCCGGTCGGCCGGCTCGTCGGGCCGCGGAGCGAGGACGACGGCCTGGGCACGGTGGGCTCCAAGGGCAAGCGCGGGCACGAGAGCACCCAGGCCGCGCTGAACGGCGCCGGCGGCTCGGGCGGCACCTGGACCGCGGTGGCGGTCGCCGGCGGCTCGCTGGCGCTGGTGGGGGTCGTGGCGCTGGCCGTGCACCGGCGCCGGCCGCTGCCGGAGCGGGTACGGAGCCAGGGGCGGGGGCGGCGCTCCTCCGACGGGTGAGCCGCGGCGGGACGGGACGGGTGACGGGTCACTCCTCCCCGTCCCGCTCCCCCGCCGTCGCGGTCCACGAGGCGCAGTACACCAGCAGCTTCGCGGTGAAGTTGATCCACAGCAGCAGGGCGATCGGGGTGCCGAAGGCGCCGTACATGCTGCGCGCTGCGACGCCCCGCAGATAGCCGCTCAGCAGCAGTTTGAGCAGTTCGAAGCCGATCGCGCCCATGAGGCTCGCGAGGACGACGGCGCGGCGCGGGGGGTGGACGCCGGGGAGCTTGGTCAGGACGTAGGCGAGCAGCACGAAGTCCGCGAGGACGGCGATGCAGAAGCCGGCGGCGGAGAGCAGGACCGCGCCGGCGCCGCCCTCGGGCAGGCCGATCGCCTCGGCCGCCCGGCCGACCGCCGCGCCGGCGAAGGCCGAGCAGCCCAGCGAGAGCAGGGCCACGCCGCCGAGCCCCAGCAGTACGCCGCCGTCCCGGAGCTTGCCGAGGAAGAAGTTGGTGTCCTCGTCGTCCTTCTCCCATACGGCGCGCAGGCAGTCGCGCAGCGACTCCACCCAGCCGATGCCGGTCAGCAGCAGCGCGGCGCCGGCGACCAGGCCGACGGTGGCGGCGTTGTCGACGAAGGTGGCGAGGTCGAGCTGGCCCGAGATGCCGGGGACCTGTTCGGCGAGCTTGGCCTGCAGCCGCCGCAGCTCGCTGTCGCCGAGCAGCGCGGCGGTGATCGCGGCGGCGACGGTGAGCAGCGGGAAGAGGGCGACGAAGCTGGTGAAGGTGATCGCGGCGGCGAGCCTGGTCCAGTGCACCCGCAGCATGCGCTCCCAGGCGTGCCAGAGGCGGGTGGTCATCAGCCAGGTGACGGCGGGGCCGATCACCGGCAGCCTGCTCAGCCAGTCCATGGCGCTCCCCTCGTGCCCGGGCCGCCCGCCGGTTTCGGCAGGTCGTACGGCCGGCGTTCCGGCCGGTCCGGAACACTAGCCTCCGGGTACCCCGGGAAGCACGACTGCACCCGGGCGAGGGCGCGCCCCGGCAGCGGGAGCCAGGGCCTGTCCGATGGGTCAGGGTCGGAATAGGCCCTAGCAGGACGGCGCCGGCGGGCGGGTGAGATCGACCGACTGGCGGGGGACGCCGGGGGTCTGGGGGCCGAAGGGGTACTCGCGTTCCAGGCGCCAGACCGCGTCGGCGCCCTGTTCGTACAGGGCGAAGCCGTCGATGGTCCAGGTCGCGGAGAAGTCCCCGAGCTCGCTCTGGGCGCGGTCCATGGCGTCCTCGGCGATGCCGTGGGCGACGGTCACATGCGGGTGGTAGGGAAACTGCAGCTCACGGGCGCAGGGGCCGGAGGCGGCGCGGACGCGGGCCTGGAGGGCGGCGCAGCCCGCCTCGCCCTCGGTGACCTTGACGAAGACGACCGGGGAGAGCGGGCGGAAGGTCGCGGTGCCGTCGAGGCGCAGGGGGAAGGGGCGGGAGAGGGCCGCGACCTCGGCCAGGTGGCGTTCGACGGCCGGGAGGGCGTCGGCGTGCACCTCCGTCGGCGGCAGGAGGGTGATGTGCGTGGGGATGCCGTGTGCGGCGGGGTCCCCGAAGCCCTCGCGCTTCCTCTGGAGGAAGCTGCCGTACGGCTCCGGGACCGCGATCGAAACGCCCAGCGTTACGGTCCCCACTGCGTTCTCCCTCCTGACGTGTGTGCGGCGCGCTCGCGCACCCTCCTAGTGTGCCGGGTGCGGGCCCTTCGCGGGGAGCGTCCCCGGCCCCGTCCCGGGCGGGCCCACGGGCCCCCGCAGGAGGGGACCGGGGGCTGTGTACGGCCCGCGCACCCGCCCTGCGCGGGTCGCGCGGACCGTCCCGTCAGTGCTTGGCCGGCAGGAATCCGAGCCGGTCATAGGCGGTGGCGAGGGTCTCGGCGGCCACCGTGCGGGCCTTCTCGGCGCCCTTGGCCAGGATCGAGTCCAGCGTCTCGGGGTCGTCGAGGTATTCCTGCGTACGGTCCCGGAACGGTGTGACGAATTCGACCATCACCTCGGCGAGGTCGGTCTTGAGAGCGCCGTACATCTTGCCCTCGTAGGCGCGCTCCAGGTCCGGGATCGAGGTGCCCGTGAGGGAGGAGTAGATCGTCAGGAGGTTGGAGACGCCCGGCTTGTGCTCGGCGTCGTAGCGGATCACCGTGTCGGTGTCCGTGACCGCGCTCTTGACCTTCTTCGCGGAGGTCTTCGGCTCGTCGAGGAGGTTGATCAGGCCCTTGGGGCTGGGGGCCGACTTGCTCATCTTGGCCGACGGGTCCTGGAGGTCGTAGATCTTGGCCGTCTCCTTGAGGATGTACGGCGCCGGGATCGTGAAGGTCTCGCCGTAGCGGCCGTTGAAGCGCTCGGCGAGGTCGCGGGTCAGCTCGATGTGCTGGCGCTGGTCCTCGCCCACCGGGACCTGGTGGGCCTGGTAGAGCAGGATGTCGGCGATCTGCAGGATCGGGTACGTGAACAGGCCGACGGAGGTGCGGTCGGCGCCCTGCTTGGCGGCCTTGTCCTTGAACTGGGTCATACGGGAGGCCTCGCCGAAGCCGGTGAGGCAGTTCATGACCCAGCCGAGCTGGGCGTGCTCGGGCACATGGCTCTGCACGAAGAGGGTGCAGCGCTCCGGGTCGAGGCCGGCGGCCAGCAGCTGGGCGGCCGCGATCCGGGTGTTCTGGCGCAGCTCCTGGGGGTCCTGCGGAACGGTGATCGCATGCAGGTCGACGACCATGTAGAAGGCGTCGTGGGACTCCTGCAGCGCCACCCACTGGCGCACCGCACCGAGGTAGTTGCCGAGGTGGAAGGAGCCGGCGGTGGGCTGGATGCCGGAGAGGACGCGCGGGCGATCGAGAGGCATGGCCCGATTGTCTCAGGTCGCGTGGGCTGCCCGGGCGTGGAGGCCCCCAGGGGGTGGCCGAACGCATCCCCTAAGGGTTGCGAAGGCCCCCTGCGGGGCCACAACGCGACGGCGGTGGGGCGGTATTCCGGGGGCTCAGCCGGTGACCGGATTCCGGTGGCTCAGCCGGTGACCGGCAGGCCCGGTGCCGGGTGGGCCGCCATCAGCTCGGCGACCTCGCTGCGGATCACCGTCAGCGCCTGCTCGTCGCCCTTGGCCGCGGCCCGTACGCCCCGGTCGATCCACTCCGCGACCTGCGGCATCCGGTCCGTACCCAGCCCGCGGGAGGTGAGGGAGGGGGTGCCGATGCGGATGCCGGAGGGGTCGAAGGGCTTGCGGGGGTCGAAGGGGACGGTGTTGTAGTTGACGACGATGCCGGCCCGGTCCAGGGCCTTGGCGGCGACCTTGCCGGGGACCTCCTTCGAGGTGAGGTCGATCAGCACCAGGTGGTTGTCGGTGCCGCCGGAGACCAGGTCGAAGCCGCGGGCCAGCAGCGCCTCGGCGAGCGCCCTGGCGTTGGCGACGACGGCGTGCGCGTAGTCCCGGAAGGCGGGCGCGGCGGCCTCGCGCAGGGCGACCGCGATGGCGGCGGTGGTGTGGTTGTGCGGGCCGCCCTGCAGGCCCGGGAAGACGGCCTTGTCGAGGGCCTTGGCGTGGCTCGCCCGGGACATCAGCATCGCGCCGCGCGGCCCGCGCAGGGTCTTGTGGGTGGTCGTGGAGATCACGTCCGCGTGCGGGACGGGGGACGGGTGGGCGCCGCCCGCGATCAGGCCCGCGATGTGGGCGATGTCCGCGACGAGCACGGCGCCGGTCTCGCGGGCGATCTCCCCGAAGGCGGCGAAGTCGATGGTGCGCGGGACGGCCGTACCGCCACAGAAGATGATCTTCGGGCGTTCCTTGCGGGCGAGGTCGCGCACCTCGTCGAAGTCGATGAGCCCGCTGTCGGCGCGTACGCCGTACTGGACGCCGCGGAACCACGTGCCGGTCGCCGAGACGCCCCAGCCGTGGGTGAGGTGGCCGCCCATCGGCAGCGCCATGCCCAGCACGGTGTCGCCGGGCTCGGCGAAGGCCAGGTATGCGGCGAGGTTGGCGGGCGAGCCGGAGTACGGCTGGACGTTGGCGTGTTCGACGCCGAAGACGGCCTTGGCGCGCTCGACGGCCAGCGTCTCGACGCGGTCGATGTTCTGCTGGCCTTCGTAGTAGCGACGGCCCGCGTACCCCTCGCTGTACTTGTTCTGCAGGACGGTGCCGGTGGCTTCCAGGACGGCGGCGGAGACGTAGTTCTCGCTGGGGATCAGCCGCAGGGTGTCGGCCTGGAGCTGCTCCTCTGCGCCGACGAGAGCGGCCAGTTCGGGGTCGGCGGCGTGCAGCGCGGGATGGGAGAGGGGCTGGGACGTGAGGGGCTGTGACATGGCGTCCTCCGGGGCGCTCGATCGGTTCTCCGGTCGGGTCCCGGGTGCCCAGGCGGGCGGCACCGCGTGATGGTGTCCGCGCACCGCTCCCTCGGGGTCGATTCCCCGTACGCCAGTCGCGATGCGCACCGCTGAGTCTAGACAACCGCCCTGCGCGCCGGTGCCGGAAGCGCGCGGACCGCCGCCACACGTTCCGCCCGCCACACCTTCCACCGCCACATCTTCCGCCCGCCGCCACACCTTCCACCCGCCCCCACACCTTCCGCGCAAACCACCCACGCGGCAATATAGAGGGACACCTCGGGGCATATGACCCGGATGTCCCGTACGGTCTACCGAAACGGAGTCACGGTGACGTCCACGGAACGCAGCATCGCCGCCGCCGAAGCCCACAGCGCGCACAACTACCACCCGCTCCCCGTCGTCGTGGCCACCGCCGAGGGCGCCTGGATGACGGACGTGGCGGGCCGGCGCTATCTGGACCTGCTCGCCGGGTACTCCGCGCTGAACTTCGGGCACGGCAACCGCCGTCTGCTGGACGCCGCCAGGGCCCAGCTGGAGCGGGTCACGCTCACCTCACGCGCCTTCCACCACGACCGGTTCGCGGACTTCTGCGCCGAGCTGGCCGAGCTGTGCGGGATGGAGCTGGTGCTACCGATGAACACCGGCGCCGAGGCGGTCGAGACGGCCGTGAAGACGGCCCGCAAGTGGGGCTACCAGGTCAAGGGCGTCCCGGACGGCCAGGCCAAGATCATCGTCGCGGAGAACAACTTCCACGGCCGCACCACGACCATCGTCTCCTTCTCCACCGACCCCGAGGCCCGCGCCGGCTTCGGCCCGTACACCCCCGGCTTCGAGATCGTCCCCTACGGCGACCTGGCGGCGCTGGAGGCGGCCATCGACGACCGCACCGTCGCCGTCCTCCTGGAGCCGATCCAGGGCGAGGCGGGCGTGCTGGTGCCGCCGCCGGGCTATCTGGCGGGCGTGCAGGAGCTGACCCGCCGCCGGAACGTGCTGTTCATCGCGGACGAGATCCAGTCGGGGCTGGGCCGGACGGGCCGGACCTTCGCCTGCGAGCACGAGGGCGTGGTGCCCGACATGTACGTACTGGGCAAGGCGCTGGGCGGCGGAGTCGTGCCGGTGTCGGCGGTGGTCTCCTCGCGCGAGGTGCTCGGCGTCTACGCGCCCGGCGAGCACGGCTCGACGTTCGGCGGGAACCCGCTCGCCTGCGCGGTGGCGCTGGAGGTCATCGCGATGCTGCGGACCGGCGAATTCCAGCAGCGGGCAGCGGAGTTGGGCGGGCATCTGCACAGCGAGCTGGGGCTGCTGGTGGGCGACGGCACGGTGGACGCGGTACGCGGCCGGGGGCTGTGGGCGGGCGTGGACATCAACCCGTCCCGCGGCACCGGGCGGGACGTCTGCGAGCAGCTGATGGCGCGCGGGGTGCTGGTCAAGGACACCCACGGCACGACGATCCGGCTCGCCCCGCCGCTAATGATCAGCAAGGAGGACCTGGACTGGGGGCTGGCCCAGCTGCGGGAGGTGCTGGAGGGGTAGCCGGACGGACGGCGGGCGGTGCCGCGCACGTGCAGCGGGCGGCCGGCGGGCGACGGAGGTCCTGGCCGCTCGCTGCTCCATGCGGGCGCGGCGGGGGCGGCGGCGCGGCTCAGCGGATCACATGGGGCACGAAGCGCGCGTACTCGTCCGTGACCGGCCCGGCGGACTCGCGGATGCCCAGCCCCGCCGCCTCGTCCTCGACGACCCAGGCGCCCAGGACCACCCGGTTGCCGGCGAAGTCCGGCAGCGGCGCCAGCTCCTGGTAGCAGCAGGGGTCCTCGGGGCCGCGCAGCACCGGGTCGGCACCCGGCTCGTGCAGCGTGACGCCTGCGCCCTCCCGTCCGAGCAGCGGCTTGGCGACGTATCCCTTCGTACGTGCCAGCTCGCGCGGGCCGTCCAGGTAGGCGGGCAGCAGGTTCGGGTGGCCGGGGTAGAGCTCCCACAGGACCGCCAGCAGCGCCTTGTTGGAGAGCAGCATCTTCCAGGCGGGCTCGATCCACAGGGTGGAGCCGGTGCCGCCGCCGTTGTCGAGCGTGTCCAGGACGTGCGGGCCGAAGTCGTCGGTGGCCAGCCACTCCCACGGATAGAGCTTGAAGCAGGCCCGTATGAAGCGCAGCCGCTGGTCGACGAAGCGGCCCGCGAGCCGGTCCCAGCCGATGTCCTCCATCGAGATGGCGACCGTCTCCAGTCCCGCCTGCTGCGCCGTCTCCTCCAGATAGGCGACGGTCATCAGGTCCTCGCCGAGCTCGTCGCCCGCGGAGTGCGCGAAGTGCAGCGGTGCGCCGGGCGGCAGCAGCGGGGCCTGCCGCTTCCAGGCCGCCACCAGCCGCTCGTGCAGCGAGTTCCACTGGTCGGCGCCGGGGAAGCGCTCCTCCATCCAGAACCACTGCGGGCTGGCGGCCTCGACCAGCGAGGTCGGCGTATCGGCGTTGTACTCCAGCATCTTGGCCGGGCCGGTGCCGTCGTAGTGCAGATCGAACCGCCCGTAGAGGGACGGGAGTTCCGCGCGCCGGCGCCAGGACTCGGCGACCAGCGAGGCCAGGCGCGGGTCGTCGATGCCGAGGTCGGCGAAGCGGCCCCGCTCGACGATGTGCGCGGCCGCGGCCAGGCACATGCCGTGCAGCTCCTCGACGACCTCTTCGAGGGCCTCGACCTCGGGGAGGGTGAACTCGTAGTACGCGCTCTCGTCCCAGTACGGCCGCAGCGAGTCGTCCGGGTAGCGGGTGAGCGGGTAGATCAGCCCCTGCGCCTCGACGGTCTGCTGCCAGCCGGGGCGGGGCTCGATGGTGTGGCGTTCCATGGCCGTGCGGTGTCCGCGTCCGCTCGCTCAGCCGCCGATGCGGCCGTGCGAACCGCCCGAGCCCGAGCAGCCGAAGCCGCCGCGGTTGACGGCCGAGCTCTTGCTGAAGGTGCCGCTGTCGGCGTACTTGCCGCCCTTGTTGCTCGGGTCGTAGTACCACTGGCCGTCGACGGGCCGCTTGGCCGTCCCGCCGCCCCGGCCGCTCGTGCCGTACCCGCCGCCGCTCGAACCGCCGCTCGCGGAGGACGAGCCGCCGCGGGACGAGCAGTTCTTGGAGTCGACGATGCGGTAGCCCTTGAGCGTGTCGTAGCTGTTGCGGTCGACGCAGCGCTTGTCGGGCTCGGAGCCGCAGGACGTCAGGGCGGCGGCGAGCGCGCCCATGCCTCCCAGGATCACCGTGCTCGACCGCAGCCGCCGACGTGCCTTTTCGGCCATCTCTTTCCCGCTTCCCCCGTGGACGGACATCTTTGTGAGCCAGGCCAGCCTAGAGAACCGGTCCCCTCGCCCCGGATACGCCCCCGTCCGGATTCCGACTCGTCCCACTGCGGTCGGCTCACGGCCCTGGGGCGGATCTGCGCACTCCCGTCCGCTGTGTGCCACCGTTCGCGGTGCGCCACGGCAGCGACTGCGGGCGGGCAGTCGCCCTGTCAATCACCGGGCCGATCGCCCGGCCTGCCGCCCGGACGCCGGGCCAGCCGCCCGGACCGGCACCGGCAGGATCGGCGGGACCGGCAGGCCCGAGGCACCGCCCCCGGGCCACCCGCACAATGGCGATCAACCAGTCACCAGCCACCAGGGGGCACGTCATCCTTCACCTCGTTCTCGCTTGCGACGTGCTCTTCTGGGTCCTCCTCGCCGGCGGCCTGGCAGCCCGCTACGCCGCCGGCCGGCCGGCCCTCGGCGGCGCACTGCTGCTGTGCGTCCCGCTGATCGACGTCGTACTGCTGGCGGCCACCGTCCTCAGCATCCGGGACGGCGCCGAGCCGACCGTCTGGCACGGCCTGTCGGCGGCCTACCTCGGCATCACCGTGGTCTACGGCCACCGCACCGTCCGCTGGGCCGACGCGAAGTTCGCCGGCCGCTTCGGCGGCCCCGCCGCTCCGCCGCGCCCGGTACTCCACGGCCGCGCGGCCGTCGCGGACGCCTGGAAATCCTGGTTCAGGTTCCTGCTGGCCTACACCCTCAGCGCCGCCCTGCTCTTCGGGCTGGTGGCAATGGTCGGCGGCCTCGACCAGGGCGCCCCGCTGCTCGTCTGGCTCAACCCGCTCACGAAGATCCTCATCTACAGCCTGATCTGGCCCGTGGTGACCACCGTCTGGCCCGGCAGGGCGCCGGAAGCGGCGAAGGACGACGGCTGACCGGGCGTTCCGCACGGCCCTCTAGGCTGCCGCCATGACGGAGAACACCCCGGCGCCCGGCCCGATATCCGACGAGCTGACGCTGCGTCACCCTGCCGCGTCGGACCATCCGCGCCTCCAGGTGGCACTGGCCGGATGGTGGGGCGGACTGGGCGGTGAAGCGGGCGCGCTGCAGCGGCAGTTGCTGGTCCCGCGCCTGTTTCTGCAGCACTTCGCCGACACCAGCTTCCTCGCCGAGCGCCCCGACGGCACCCTGCACGCCTTCCTGATCGGCTTCCTGTCCCAGACCGACCCGCGCACGGCCTACATCCACTTCGTCGGCGTGTGCCCGGACGGCCAGAGGAGCGGTGTCGGCAGCGCCCTCTACCAGCACTTCTTCGCCCTCGCCCGGGAGGCCGGCCGCACCCGGGTCCGCTGCATCACCAGCCCCAACAACCGCGACTCCATCGCGTACCACACCCGTATGGGCTTCCGCCTGGAACCGGGAGACCGGATCGACGACGACGGCGTACCGGTGCACACGGACTACGACGGCCCGGGACTGGACCGGGTGTCCTTCGTACGGGACCTGTAGCCGCACCCGGCCCGGAATCGAATCGAATCGAATCCCATCGAATCCAATCCAATCCAATCGAACCGAATCGATCACTGCGACGGCGGAGGCAACCCCAGCCCCCCGAAACCCTTCCTTATGAACAGGGAATCTTCTGCCGAACGACCAGGGAACGACCAGGGGGAGTCGTGCGTCGACGTTCACTCGCCGCCACCGCGGCCGCGCTCGCTGTGGCCATCGCCCTCGGCCTGGGACTGGCCGGCTGCGGCTCGCCTCGGATGGTGGCCCTGCACGACGACTGCACGACGAAGAGCCTGCGCTGGAAGCTCACCCTGCTGAAGAAGAAGCCGCACAGCACCCACCGCAACGCCCGCCTGTCCATCGCCAACAAGGGCCCGGGCCCCTGCGTCTTCCGCGGCTTCCCGGTCTTCGAGGTCCATGTCGGCAAGGGCCCCGAGTCTGACGCGCAGGGGCACGGCCGGACCGTGCCCATCGACCTGCGGCGCGGCGGCACGGTGACGACCGCGCTGCGCTACAAGGACTCCGACCTGCCCATGCAGCCCGACGGCTGCCTGGTCACCAACGACACGGCCGTCGTCGCCGCACCACACGACCCCCGGGACCGCCGGCCGATAACGGCCCGGGACGAGGCGGGCAGACGGGCCCAGATGAGCATCTGCGAGGACGCGATCTGGATGGGTCCGCCGATGGAGATCGCGGAGTAGGACGGTCGGCGGCCGTCGCCGCGAGGGTGCGGCGCGGATTCCTGGGCGCAAGGCCGTGACCTCACCCCCGCCCCCGCTTCGGGTGGGGGTGACGGCGCATCTCTACATTGCAGTCGATTGCCTTGGACTTGTCCCCGACGGCGCGCGCCTCCGTACGCTGCCCGGCCAGGGCGACGCACACATCGCACCCGGCGACCGGCTCGGGCTCCGGCACCGATGCCGGTTCCCACAGATGAACGGGGCGGCAGGTACGGGCCATCAGCCCCTCACCTCCACGCTGCGAATCCAGCGCGGTCCGGCGTCTACCCCGTACGCGGCGAGCAACAGTGCCGTCGGCCACCCACGCTGCAATCGACGTTCCCGCCGTTCCTCGGGCGTGAGGATGTACGGGCGGATCAGCGCCGAGTCCTCGCCGCGCAGCAGCTCAGGCTGACTCACGGGGACACGGGGAAAGGTGAACCTCGGCGCGTCCCCGCGCCTCTCGCCGGGTAGCACGCCGGCCGACCGGTGGCAGCCCCGCGCAGGAAACAGCAGTTGCAGCAGCGGGATGAAGAACCTCGCTGTAGCGCTTTTCATCTCGTCAATTCCTCAATAGTTGACGGCCGTTCGCCCGGACGCACGCAACACGTCGCGGGGGTCGTTGCTGTCCGCGAGCATCGCTGGCCCTCAGGGGACGCCGGAACCGCGGACAACGGACACTTAGGGACGTCCCGCGACGGGTAGAGCGTCCCTACGAGCGTCCGGGGAGGGGCGGAGTGCCGAACGAACGACTTCGGGCCGCAATGGCGGCAGGCGGCTGGACTCATGCGCGCCTGGCAGCGGAGGTCGATGTTGATCCCAAGTCAGTAGAACGGTGGGTCAACCTGGGGCGCACGCCGCGCCGGGAAACCGCCATACGAGCCGCCGAGGCGATAGGAGAAGACGTGTTTGCACTCTGGCCAAAGCTGAGGCAGGCACGCGCAGCAAGGGCCGTCAGCCCCGAACTGGTCGCGCTCTACCCCCAGCGGGCAGACCTCCCCGTTTCCACGTTCATCGATCTCTTCACTCAGGCACGGAAGCGCATCGATGTACTCGTATACGCGGCCGTATTCCTGCATGAGGCGTACCCGCACCTCAACCACCTCTTGCGCGAGCGCGCCACTGAAGGGTGCAGCGTACGGATTGCGGTAGGCGATGCAGGCAGCATCAACGTTCAACAGCGCGGTCAGGAAGAGGATTTCGGCCACGGCATCGAATCGCGCTGCCGACTGGCAATCCTGCACTACCGGCCGCTCGTCGGCACGCCGGGAATCGAGCTACGGACACACGGAACGACCCTCTACAACAGCATCTACCGGGCCGATGACCAGATGCTGGTGAACGCCCACGTGTGGGGTGCGAATGCTTATGCTGCGCCCGTGTGGCACCTCCGACGCAACGACGACGGGGGCATGTTCGACGGCTACGCCGGGAGTTTCGATGCCGTATGGGCTACGGCGACACCCATGCAGGGAGGATGAGCAGTGGTGCGGACCGAGTATTACGACGACCCTGACGCCCCCAGGCCGAACAGTCTGGTCGTCGCTGCATCGGCCGTCGTTACGGATGGCGAAGGACGCATTCTGCTGCAACAGCGAACCGACAACGGCCTGTGGGCGCTCCCCGGTGGCGGAATGGATATGACAGATTCCCTGCCGGGAACGGCCGTACGGGAAGTCAAGGAAGAGACGGGACTGGACGTAGAGATCACCGGGCTTGTCGGCACATACACAGATCCGCACCACATCATCGCGTACAGCAACGGAGAGGTGAGGCGGCAGTTCAATGTGTGCTTCACCGCGCGTGTAGTAGGCGGCTCGCTGGCGATCTCTACGGAGTCCACTGAAATTCGATTCGTAGCACCCGATGAAATCGATGCGCTCCCCATGCACCACACACAGCGGCTGCGGATTCAGCACTTCCTAGAAAGCCGTTCCACTCCGTATCTGGGCTAACTGCCAGCGGCGAGAACCGCTGTCTGCTGCCGGTCAACGACGACCGGTCCGCAACCGGTACGACCACAGCCACGCACCGGGACGGCTTGCACCCGTCCTGCGGCAGCTCGGCAAGCACCGGACGGTGCCCGCGGTCGCCGAGGTCATGGAGAAGGCCCGCCCCTGACACTTACTCGCCGAGGGCCGGCCCGACGGTCGCAGCGATCCAACGGAGGTACGCATCCGAGCCGGCCACGAGGGGCACGGCCGAGACCTCGGGGTTCTTCCACGGGTGGTGTTCCAGGAGGTGCGCCTCCAGCGCGGCGTATCCGTCAGCCCGGCTCTTGAACAGGAGTTGCCACTCCTCGCCCGTCCCGAACTCACCCTCATGCCAGAAGGCGGTGACCACGGGGCCAACGATCTGGGCCCCGGCAGCGAGTCGACCTGTCACCACGGAACGGGCCAGCTCTACCGCCTGCTCGCGCGTCTCCGTCGCGGTGGACACCTGGAGGAAGTCAGCCATACGGCGAGCCTAGCCGTCGGCCGTTGGTGTTCGCTGGAGCTACGAATTCCTGACACAGGCGGCCACCACAGCTCGTCCCTGTGTGGCACTGAGCCGCCGACCGTACGCAGGGCGGTCGTTCGTCGACAGCGCCACCCCCTACTCCCCCGGCGGCAGCGCCCTGACCAATGCGTCCAGGGCGCCCGTGAAGGAGTGGTCGGGCGGGGTGCCGTAGGAGACGACGAGGGCATCGCGTGGGGGTGGTGGGGAGGAGGGGGCGCGGAAGCGGGTGAGGCCTTCGAGGGACAGGCCCTGCCAGCGGGCGGCCTGGATGATGGAGCGTTCGGTGCCGGGCGGGAGTTCCAGGACGGCGTGGAGGCCGGCGGCGATGCCGGAGACATGGACGTGCGGGGCGCGCTCGGCCAGCGCCGCGACGAGCTGGTCGCGGCGGCGCCGGTAGCGCAGCCGCATCCCGCGCAGATGCCGGTCGTAGGCGCCCGAGGAGACGAACTCGGCGAGGGTGAGCTGCTCCAGCGCGCCGGAGGCCCATTCGCCGGCGCTTTTCAGCGCGAGTACCGGGTCGATGAGGCGGTCCGGCAGGACCATCCAGGCGAGCCGCAGCGCGGGGGCGAGGCTCTTGCTGGCGGTGCCCAGGTAGACGACGTGGTCGGGGTCGAGGCCCTGGAGCGCGCCGACGGGCTGGCGGTCGTAGCGGAACTCGCCGTCGTAGTCGTCCTCCAGGATGTAACCCCCGCTGGTGCGGGCCCAGTTGACGGCGGCGGCGCGGCGGTCGGGGTGCAGCGGCACGCCGGTGGGGAACTGGTGGGCGGGGGTGAGCAGGGCCGCGCGTACGTCGGCGAGTGCGGTCAGCTCCTCGGTGCGGGCGCCGTGTTCGTCGACGGTGAGGGGGACGGTGCCGAGGCCGGCGCGGGCGATGACCTCGCGGTGGAAGTCGAGGCCGTACGACTCGACCGCCATCCGGCCCCGGCCGCCGCCCAGCGCCCGGCCGAGCAGGGCCAGTGCCTGCATGAAGCCGGTGCAGACGACGATGTGGTCGGGGTCGGCGCGCACCCCGCGGGCGCGGGCGAGGTAGTCGGCGAGGACGGTGCGCAGTTCGGGGCGGCCGGCCGGGTCGGCGTACCCGAAGGCCTCGCTGGGGGCGGCGGTCAGCGCGCGGCGGGCGGCCGCCAGCCAGGCGGTGCGGGGGAAGGCGGCGACGTCGGGGGTGCCGGGGGTGAGGTCGAAGCGCGGCCGGCCGGCGGGCGCCGCGGGGCCGGGTGCGCGCCGGGCGGCGGGCGCGGTGCGCGGCAGCGCCCTCTCGGCGACCCGGGTGCCGGAGCCCTGGCGGGCGCTGAGCCAGCCCTCCGCGACGAGTTCGGCGTAGGCGTCGGCGACCGTATTGCGGGCAATGCCGAGGTCGGCGGCGAGGGAGCGGGAGGACGGCAGCCGGGTGCCGGGGGCCAGGCGCCCGGACCGTACGGCATCGCGCAGCGCCCGTAGCAGGGCGGCCCGTAGCCCGCCGGGGCCGGTGAGGTCCAGATGCAGATCGCGGCCGAAAGTGGCCCAGGAATCCTCCATGGAAGTGGACCATACAGCTGCGCCATTGCCGCCGTAGCGTCGTTCCCATGACGACCCAGAACACGAACAAGACACAGAACACGAACGACACGAACGACACGGACACGGCGCCGCAGAGTGCACACCACCACGGACCCAGGATGCGTTGGGCGAAGCTCGCGCCCGACGTGTACAAGGCCATGATCGCGCTGGACGCGGCGGCGAAGAAGGGCCTCGACCCGGCGCTGGTCGCGCTGGTCGAGATCCGCGCCTCGCAGCTCAACCACTGCGCGTTCTGCATCCATATGCACAGCACCGACGCCCGTAAGGCCGGCGAGAGCGAGGAGCGCATCCACCTCCTCGGCGCCTGGGAGGAGGCCACCGGTTTCTACTCGGCCAAGGAGCAGGCCGCGCTCGCGCTCACCGAGGCGATCACCGTGCTGACCGACGGTTTTGTGCCCGACGCCGTCTACGACCGCGCCGCCGCCCACTTCGAGGACGCCGAACTGGCCCAGCTGATCGCCATGATCACCGCCATCAACGCCTGGAACCGCTTCGGCGTCACCACCCGCATGACCCCGGGACAGGCATGACCGCGGCCGCGACGCTGCGCGCCCTGCACCACGGCCCCGGACTGCCGCTGGTGCTGCCCGGCCCCTGGGACGCGGCCAGCGCCCGGGTCTTCGCGGACGCCGGCTTCCCGGCCCTGGCCATCCCCAGCGCGGGCGTCGCCGCCGCCCTCGGTTACCAGGACGGCGAGACGCCGCCGGACGAGATGTTCGCCGCCGTCACCCGCATCGTGCGGGCCGTCGGCGTCCCGGTCTCGGCGGATGTGGAGGCCGGTTACGGGCTGTCCGCGAAGGAACTGGTGGGCCGGCTCGCGGACGCCGGGGCGGTCGGCTGCAACCTGGAGGACACCGATCACGCCACCGGCGCGCTGCGGGACGCGCACGAGCAGGCGGAGTGGCTGGCGCAGGTGCGCGCCGAGGCGGGCGACGCGCTGGTGATCAACGCCCGGATCGACACCTACCTGCGCGGTGTGCCGGACACGGAGGAGACGGTGCGCCGCGGCCGGCTCTACGCCGAGGCGGGAGCCGACTGCGTCTACCCGATCGCCGCCCCACCCGGCGAACTGGCCCAACTGGCCGCCGCCATCGGGCTCCCCGTCAACGCCGTGGCCCTGCCGGACGGCCCCGGCCCCCGCGAGCTCGGCGCCCTGGGCGCGGCCCGGGTCACGTTCGGCCCGGGGCTCCAGGACCAGGCGATGGCGGCGCTGGCGGACATCGCGCGGCGGTTGCGGCAGGAGACCGGAGGCTAGGGCAGCTGGACCCTGCCGGTCCGGCGGCAGGGGCGGGCGTACAGGGTTCGCCCGTCAGGATTCGCCCGCCTCCCTGCCGGATCTCACCGCTCGTCCGTCCCCGGCACCTTCCCCGTGCTGATGGCGATCCGGTTCCAGGTGTTGATGGTGAAGATCAGCGCCAGCAGGCGGGCCAGTTCGGCTTCCTCGAAGTGCCGGGCGGCCCGCTCGTAGACCTCGTCCGGTACGCCGCCGGTGGCCACCAGCGTCACGGCCTCGGTCAGGGCGAGCGCCGCCCGCTCCTTCTCGGTGAAGAAGTGTGCGGCCTCCTGCCAGACGGCGACCATGTGCAGCCGCTCCTCGCTCTCACCGGCCTTGCGGGCGTCGGTGGTGTGCATGTGCAGGCAGTACGCGCACTTGTTGAGCTGGGAGGAGCGGATCTGGACCAGCTCGACCAGGGAGGGGTCGAGTCCCTCGCGGGCGGCGGCGTCGAAGCCGATCAGGGCCTTGAAGGCCTTGGGGGCGGTCTTGGCGAAGTCCACCCGGGGGGTGCGGACGGCTGCGTCGTTGCGGTGCGTTTCGTTCGTCATGCCTTGAATCTATGGGCCCGGGCGACCGGCTGTAGGGTGCATTTCCATGCCGGAATCATGGGTCAATTCTGCCGAGGGCCTCGGTGCCGATCTGCATCTGGAGCTGAGCGGGCCGGGCGGGCGGCGCGCCGTTCTCCTGCGGGCGCTGCGGGACGCCGTACGGTCCGGGCGCCTGGCTCCCGGCACCCGGCTGCCGCCCTACCGGTCGCTCGCCGCCGACCTCGGCATCGCCCGCAACACGGTCGCCGACGCCTACGCCGAACTCGTCGCGGAGGGCTGGCTGACCGCCCGCCAGGGCTCCGGTACGCGCGTCGCGCACCGGGCCGAACCCCTGTCCCCCACCCGCGCCCCGGCCCGCCGCGCCCCGGTGGCCCGTCCCGTGCACAACATCCTCCAGGGCCAGCCGGACGCCGCGTCCTTCCCCCGCACGGCCTGGCTGGCGGCCGCCCGCCGCGCGCTGACCGCCGCCCCCAACGACGCCTTCGGGCCCGGCGACCCCCGCGGCCGCCCCGAGCTGCGCCGCGCGCTGACCGACTATCTGGCCCGCACCCGCGGGGTGCGCACCGACCCCGACCGCATCGTCGTCTGCTCCGGCTTCGCGCACGCGCTGCGGCTGCTGTTCCCCGCCGTGCTCCCCGGCCCGCTGGCCGTGGAGTCGTACGGGCTGCCCTTCCACCGTGAGCTCCTGGCCGCGGCGGGGATCCGCACCCGCCCCCTCCCCCTCGACGGACACGGCGCAGACACGGAGGGGCTGGCCGCCCTCGACGACGTACGGGCGGTGCTGCTGACCCCCGCCCACCAGTTCCCCACCGGCGTGCCGCTGCACCCCGACCGCCGGGCCGCCGCCGTCAACTGGGCGCGCAGCACGGGGGGTTATGCCCTGGAGGACGACTACGACGGGGAGTTCCGCTACGACCGCAAGCCGGTCGGTGCGCTGCAGGGCCTGGATCCGGAGCGGGTCGTCCACATCGGCTCGGTCAGCAAGAGCCTGTCCCCCGCGGTGCGGCTGGGCTGGATGGTGCTGCCCGGCCGCCTCGTCGACGCCGTCCTTACGGCCAAGGGGGAACGCGAGGCCTGGGCGGGGGTCACCGACCAGCTCACCCTCGCGGAGCTGCTCACCAGCGGCGCCTACGACCGGCACATCCGCCGGATGCGCCAGCGCTACCGCCGGCGCCGCGACCAGCTCGTCCGCGCGGTGACCGCGCAGGCCCCGCACCTCGGCGTGACCGGCATCGCCGCCGGTCTGCACGCCGTCGTCCAGCTGCCGGACGGTGCCACCGGCTCCGAGGAGGCCGCGGCCCTGCGCGCCGCCCGCTGGCAGGGCCTGGCCCTGGACGTGCTGTCCGACTACCGCCATCCGCAGGCCACGATGCCGCCCCGCCGCGGTCTGGTCGTCGGCTATGCGACCCCGGCCGACAGCGCCTTCCCGGCCGCCCTGGAGGCGCTGTGCCGGGCGCTGCCGCCGGGGCCGCAAGCGGGGATCGCCAACTCCCCTGCTGGGCCTACTGGTTCGCGAACTTCCGGCTGATGCCGTCGAACACGCGCCGGGCCTCGGGGCCCAGGTGCGGGCCGGCCAGCCAGGTGTGGGCGTTGGAGCTGATGGAGGTGTTGGACACCAGGGCCAGCTTGCCGCCGCGTTCGGCGAACCAGCCGCCGCCGGAGGTTCCGCCGGTCATGGTGCAGCCGATGCGGTCCATGGCGGGCGTGCCCTGCTCCATGACGAGGCGGCCCGGGCGGCCCTGGCAGGCCATCATCCGCGCGCCGTCGTACGGCGGCGCCGCCGGGTAGCCGACGGCCCGCACGAAGTTGATGCCCTCGGCGGACGGGGCGTCGAACCAGACCGGGAGGGCGATGCCCACGGTCTCCTGGAGCGACTTGCCGCCGCCGTTCTCCGGCTTGACGTGCAGCACCGCGAAGTCGTAGGCGGAGCCGCCGTTGCCGCTCTCCTCGCTGCCCATGTTGATCCACTCACCGGAGGTGGTGATCCAGTCCGCCCAGAAGCGGCCGTACGGAGTGACCTGCTGCGCGGGCGTCTTGCCGACCTGGTTCATCGGCACGCCGTTGTCGTTGTACGACGGCACGAAGACGATGTTGCGCATCCAGCCGCCGCGCTTGCCGGAGTGCACGCAGTGCCCGGCGGTCCACACCAGGTTGGACTTGCCGGGGTGTGCCGGGTCCTGGACGACCGTGCCGGAGCAGACCATCGGGCCCTTGGGGCTGTCGAAGAAGATCTTCCCGACCGGGGCCATGTTCCGGTGGTACGGGCGGCCGACCTCGATGGCGTTCACCGGGCGCGGCTCGGGGTCGGTGGCGCCGAACTCGCTGCCCGCGCCGGTGGCCTTGACCCCGATCTCCGGGGCGGCCTTCGCCTTCGCCAGCCGGTCGTTCTTCCAGTGGTCCTTGATGATCGGGTTGGCGAAGTCCTGTGCCTTGCGGGCCCACTCGTCCCAGTTCTGCCAGCCGCCGTCCTTCCACTTCTTCAGGTCGTCGATGCTGGTCGGCACGCCCTTGGGGAGCCCCAGGCCCCCCTCGCCCTGGTTGTTCTGGTCGGCGGCGGCCGAACTTCCGGGCCCGGCGGCCTTGTCGTCGCCGGGGCCGCAGGCGGTGGCGGTGACCGCGAGCAGCGCGGCCAGGGCAGCGGCCGCGGCGGTGGAGTGGCGGTTGGATGGCATGGAGCGAGTCCCCCCGATACGTGGCGGCGGGCCGCACGGGCACCGCGCCGCTTTTTGTCATGTTCCTCGTCGGACTGCGCTCTACTATGCCGTCACAGCGGGGCCGCCGGTCGGCCCGGGGGCGCAGTCCCACACGTCGGCGCGGGCCGCCGCACCCTGTGTGCGACGGCCCGCGCCGGCCCGTGTGGTGGCTACTTCTGCTTCGGCAGCCAGGACTTCCAGACGTCCGGGTGCTTGTGCACCCAGCGCTTCGCCGCCTCGTCGGCCGACAGGCCGTCCGAGGCGATCGATTCGGAGACCTCGTTCTGGGCGTCCTTGTTCCACTTGAAGTTCTTCAGGAACGCCGCGGCGCTGCTGCCGCTCTGGGCGAACTCGGTGTTGAAGTACTTCTGGAGCGGGGTGGTCGGGTACGCGCAGTCGATGGACTGCGGGTCCTTGGCGCCCTTCTCCGCGCAGGCGTCGGTGTACTTCGGGAGCTTGACCTCCACCATCGGCACCTGGTTGAAGAGCCACTGCGGCTCGTACCAGTACGTCAGGAAGGGCTTCTTCTCCTTGGCGAACTGCTGGATCTGGGTGATCTGCGCCGCCTCGGAGCCGGCGAAGACCACCTCGTAGTTCAGATCCAGGTTCTTCACCAGCGCCTTGTCGTTGGTGACGTAGGACGGCGAACCGTCCATCAGCTGGCCCTTGTTGCCGCTCTCCGAGGTGCGCAGCTGGTCGGCGAACTTGTTGAGGTTCTTCCAGTTCGTGACCTCGGGGTGCTTGTCGGCCCAGTACTTGGGGACGTACCAGCCGATGTGGCCGGTGACGCCGTTGCCGCCGCCCGCCGTGATCGTCTTCTTGTCCTTGACGTAGCGCTGCTCCTGCTCGGGGTGGCCCCAGTCCTCCAGGAGCGCGTCGACCCGGCCCTGGCTGAGGGCGTCCCAGGCGGGGATCTCGTCCACCTGGACGGTGTCGACGTGGTAGTCCAGCTCGTGTTCCAGGAGGTACTTGGCGACGGCGACATTGGCCTGGGCGCCGACCCAGGTCTGCACGGACAGCGTGACCGACTTGGAGCCCTGGGCCGCGGCGAACGGCGAGGACTGCTTGGTCATGTCGGCCTTGCCGCACGCGGACAGGGACAGCGTCAGGGCCGCGGTGCCGGCGAGCGCGGCGGTACCGAGGATCGTGGTGCGCTTGCGGGACATGGTCAGGCTCCCTTCCCCGTCGTACGGCGTTCCGTGGGCTGGGTGACCCGGTCGAGCATCAGCCCCAGGCACACGATCGCCACACCCGCGACCAGGCCGAGGGCCAGGTCTCCGGTGGCGAGGCCGGTGACGACGTCATAGCCGAGGGCACCGCCGCCGACCAGGCCGCCGATGATGACGACGGCGAGGACGAGGACCACGCCCTGGTTGACGGCCAGCAGCAGCGCCGGCCGGGCGAGCGGAAGCTGCACCTGGCGCAGCATCTGCCAGCGGGTGGCGCCCAGGGAGCGGGCGGACTCCATGGCGGCGGGGTCCACCTGGCGCAGGCCCTGGGTGGTGATGCGGATGACGGCCGGCAGTGCGTAGACCACCGCCGCCGCGGCGGCCGGGGCGCGGCCCACGGCGAACAGCGCCACCACGGGGATCAGGTACACGAACTGCGGCATGGTCTGCATGACGTCGAGGACCGGCCGCAGCACCGCCTCGAAGCGCTTGCTGCCCGCGGCCAGGATGCCGACGCCGACGCCCAGCACCAGGGTCACCACCAGGGCGGCGAGCACCTGGGAGAGGGTGTTCATGGACGGCTTCCACACGCCCAGCACACCGATCGCGGCCATCGCGAGGACGGCGGTCAGGGCGGTGCGCCAGGTGCCGATGAGCCAGGCGAGCGCGGCGACGATGAGCAGCGTGCCGTACCAGGGCAGCGCGGTCAGGCCGTCGCGCAGCGGGTTGAGCACCCAGTTGGTGAAGTGCGCGGCCCAGTCGGCGGTGCCGCCGATGACGGGGACGCCGGAGTAGAGGTGGTCGACCATCCACTCCTTGAAGTCGTTGACGGGGCGGGCGATGTCCACGGCCCAGCCGGTGGGCCAGACCAGGGAGCCGGCGAGGCGCCCGGCGAGGGCGAGGACGGCGGTCACCACGGCGACGCCCGCCCAGGCCGGCCAGCCGCGCAGCAGCTTCGGGCCGGTGGGCTCGCTCTGGGCGCCCAGGCGCGCGCCGGCCGCCGCGGTGGTGCGGTCCATGACGATGGCCAGCAGGACGATCGGGATCGCGGCGGCGAGCGCGCCACCGACGTCGACCGAGGCGAGGGCCTGGTAGACCCGGTCGCCGAGGCCGGCGGCGCCGATCATCGAGGCGATCACGACCATGGACAGCGCCATCATGATCGTCTGGTTGACGCCGAGGAGGAGCTCCTTGCGCGCCAGGGGCAGGCGGGCGGTCAGCAGCCGCTGGCGGCCGGTGGCACCGAGCGAGGAGACGGCCTCCAGTACGCCCGGGTCCGCGCCGCGCAGGCCGAGCGCGGTCAGCCGCGCCATCGGCGGAGCCGCGTAGACGACGGTGGCCAGCAGCGCGGCCGGTACGCCGATGCCGAAGACCAGCACGACGGGCAGGAGGTAGGCGAAGGCCGGGAGCACCTGCATGGTGTCCAGGACCGGGCGCAGCAGCCTGAAGAGCCGGTCGGACAGGCCCGCGGCCAGGCCGAGCAGGGCGCCGACGGCGACCGAGGCGGCGACCGCCACGATCATCAGCGCGAGCGTCTGCATGGTCGGGATCCACATCCCGAGCAGGCCGCTGACCAGGAAGGAGATCAGCGCGGTGGCGGCGATGCGGACACCGGCCACCCGCCAGGCGATCAGCGTCACGCCGGCCGTCACACCGGTCCAGCCCAGCGCGAGCAGCACCAGATAGACGGCGCGTACGGAGATGACCACGGCGTTGGAGAGGTGGCCGAGGAAGTACACGAACAGCGGGTGGCTGTCGCGGTTGTCGATGATCCAGTCGCTGGTCCTGCCGAGCGGGCCGGAGACGTCGACGGTCAGCGAGGACGGCCAGGCGGCGCCGTACTTGGCGTGCAGCAGCGGGACGAGGACGGCCGCGGCGACGGCGAGCACCAGCAGCTTGGCCAGGCCGCGGCGGCGCAGCAGCGCCTGGGCCGGGCCCTTGGGGGTGTCGACGCCGAGGGTGCCGCGCGCAGAAACGGGAGTTGCGGAAGCGGTACTCATGCCCGCCCCCGCTTCACGGTTCCGGCCGGCACGTTCATCGCGGCGGCACGCTGGGCCTCGCGCCACTGGCGCAGCAGGGCGGCGCGCAGCCGCGCCCGGGGGGAGGCCGCGGGGGCTCTGGAGCCGACGGCGCGCACGGCGCCGCCTCGGGGGGTCGCGGCGTACATCAGGCGGCCACCTCGCCGTGCTGCGGGTGGTCGATCCGGGCGACCACGTTGAGCAGGCAGGCGTGGTCGACGATGCCCAGGCAGCGGCCGTCGTCGACGACGCGGGCCGCGCCGCCGGAGCGGGCGACCGCCTCGATGGCGTCGGCGATGAGGGTGTCAGCGGTCAGCGCGGGGCCCTCGTCGGCCTCGCCGTCCTTGGCGGGGCGCATCGCACGGCGGACGGTGAGCACCTGCTCGCGCGGGACGTCGCGGACGAAGTCGCGGACGTAGTCGTCGGCCGGGGAGCCGACGATCTCCTCGGGGGTGCCGAGCTGGACGATCTCGCCGTCGCGCATCAGGGCGATCCGGTCGCCGACCCGCAGCGCCTCGGCGAGGTCGTGGGTGATGAAGACCATCGTCCGGCCCTCCTCGCGGTGCAGGCGGACGACCTCCTCCTGCATGTCGCGGCGGATGAGCGGGTCCAGGGCGCTGAACGGCTCGTCGAAGAGCAGCACCTCGGGGTCGACGGCGAGCGCGCGGGCCAGGCCGACGCGCTGCTGCTGACCACCGGAGAGCTGTCCCGGGCGGCGCTTCTCCAGCCCGGCCAGGCCCACCTTGTCGACCATCTCGCCGGCCTTCTCACGGCGCTCCGCCTTGCCGACGCCCTGGATCTCCAGGCCGTAGGCGACGTTGTCGACGACGGAGCGGTGCGGCAGCAGGCCGAAGTGCTGGAAGACCATGGCGGCGCGGCGGCGGCGCAGTTCCCGCAGCGAGGTCCGGTCCATGGCGAGCACGTCCTCGCCGTCGATCTCCAGATCGCCGCTGGTCGGCTCGATCAGCCGGGTCAGACACCGTACGAGGGTGGACTTGCCGGAGCCGGACAGGCCCATCACGACGAAGACCTCGCCCTTGTGGACGTCGAAGGAGACATCGCGGACGGCGGCGGTGCAGCCGGTCTGCTCGCGCAGCTCCTGGGCGCTCAGCTCGGCGACGGAGGAGTCGCCGGGGATCTTGTCGGCCTTGGGGCCGAAGACCTTCCAGAGGTGGCGGACGGAGAAGACGACGTCGCGGCCGTCCTCGGAGGCGTCCTCGGGCTTACGGGTGCTGGGTATCTCGGATGCGCCGGCGGAGGTGGTAGCCATCACGCATCACCTCCTTGGGTCGGGGCTTTGCGGAGCAGGTCGGCGCACTTCTCCCCCACCATGAGCACGCCCAGCATCGGGTTGACGGCCGGCATCGTCGGGAAGACGGAGGCGTCGGCGATGCGGATGCCGGCCAGGCCGCGGATCTTCAACTCGGGGTCGACCACGGCCAGTCGGTCGTCGGCGGCGCCCATCTTGCAGGTGCCGGCCGGGTGGTAGACGGTGTGCGCGGCCTTGCGCACCAGCTCGCTGATCTCCGCGTCGTCGGTCACGTCCGGGCCGGGGAAGACCTCGCGCTTGAGCCACTTCTTGAACGGCTCGGCCTGGGCGACCCTGCGGGCCAGCTTGATGCCGTCGACCAGGGTCTGCCCGTCGTAGTCGCCCTCGTCCTCGAAGTACTTGAAGTCGAGGGCGGGCTTGGCCTCGGGGTCGGCGGAGGTGAGGTAGAGGCGGCCGCGGGAGCGGGACTTGGGGATGTTCGGGGTCATCGACACACCGTGCTCGGGGCGCTCGTAGCCGAGGCGCTCCGGGTTGTCGGTGAAGGGGATCTGGTAGAAGTGGAACATCAGGTCGGGGCCCTTGTGCTCCGGGTCCCGCTTGACGAACAGGCCCGCGTCGGAGTCCATCGCGGAGTTGTCCGGGATCGGCCCGTCGGTCTCCCAGACGATCACCGACTCGGGGTGGTCGATCAGGTTCTCACCGACGCCCGGCAGGTCGTGGACGACCGGGATCCCCAGCGCCTGAAGGTCCTTCTCCGGGCCGATGCCGGAGTGCATCAGCAGCCGCGGGGTGTCGACGGCGCCGGCGCACACCAGCACCTCGCGGGCGGCCTCGACATAGACCTCCTCGCCGTCCTTGGTGCGGACGTGGACGCCCTTGGCCCTCGTGCCGTCCAGCTCCAGCTTGTACGCCCAGGTCTCCAGCATCAGCGTGAGGTTGGGGCGGTCGCCAGCCTCGATGTGCGGGTGGAGGTAGGCGACGGACGCGGAGGAGCGCTTGTTGTTCTCCGGGTGGTAGGAGAGGTCGAAGAAGCCGACGCCCTCCTCGAAGGGCTGGTCGTTGAAGCCGACGACCTCCGGGACGTCGAGCGCCGTCTTGACCGCCTCGATCCAGTCCGTGGCGATCTGGTTCTGGTCCTTCTTCGCCACCCGCACGATGTTGTTGCGCAGCTTGCCGAAGTACGGGTCCATCTCCTTGGCGCCCCAGCCGGCCGCGCCCGCCTCCTCCCACTCGTCCCAGTCGGACGGCAGCGGCTTGAAGGAGATCAGGGTGTTGTGGGAGGAGCAGCCGCCGAGGACCTTGGCGCGGCTGTGCAGGATGTGCGAGTTGCCGCGCGGCTGCTCGGTGGTCGTGTACTCGTAGTCCAGCTCACCGCCGAGCAGGCCGAGCCACTTGCGCAGCGTCAGCACGTCCTCGCGGTCGATGTCGGAGGGACCGCCCTCGATGACGGCGACGGAGACGGCCGGGTCCTCGGTGAGGCGGGAGGCGATGACGGAACCGGCGGTGCCACCGCCGACGACGACATAGTCGTACACGGGCATGAGGGGTACTCCTTTACTGCGGGTGCGGGTGCGGGGTTGCGTGGTCCGGGCGGGTCAGCCCGCGAACCACCGCACCGGCGCCGGCCGCAGGTTCTCGTAAATGTGCTTGCTCTCGCGGTACTCGTCCAGACCCGTGGGGCCCAGTTCCCGGCCGATGCCGGACTTGCCGAAACCGCCCCACTCCGCCTGCGGGAGGTAGGGGTGGTAGTCGTTGATCCAGACCGTGCCGTGCCGCAGGCGGGCGGCGACCCGGCGGGCGCGGGCGGTGTCGGCGGAGAAGACGGCGCCGGCGAGGCCGTACTCGGTGTCGTTGGCGAGCGCGACGGCCTCGTCCTCGGTGGTGAAGGTCTCCACCGTCAGGATCGGGCCGAAGGTCTCCTCGCGGACCACCTTCATCTCGCGGTGGCAGCCGTCCAGCACGGTCGGCGCGTAGAAGTAGCCGGTGGCCGGGCGCACGTCCGAGGGCTTGGGCCGGGAGCCGCCGCAGCGCAGCTGCGCCCCCTCGGCCAGCGCGGAGGCGACGTACGCCTCCACCTTCTCCAGCTGCTGCTGGGAGACCAGCGGACCGCACTCCACCCCGTCCTCGGTGCCGCGCCCCAGCTTGATCTTCTCGGCGCGGCGGGCGAGTTCGGAGACGAAGCGGTCGCGCACCGACTCCTCGATGATCAGCCGGGCGCCGGCCGAGCAGACCTGCCCGCTGTGGATGAACGCCGCGTTCAGCGCCTGGTCGACGGCGGTGTCGAAGCCCTCCTCGGTGGCGCAGGCGTCGGCGAAGACGACGTTGGGGTTCTTGCCGCCGAGCTCCAGCGCGATCTTCTTGGCGCCGGAGACCGCCGCCGCGCCCGCCTTCGTACCGCTGACCAGACCGCCCGTGAAGGAGAACAGGTCGACGTCCGGGTGCTCGGCCAGCCGCTGGCCGACCGGCACGCCCGCGCCGGTGACGATGTTGGCGACCCCGGCCGGCAGCCCGGCCTCGACCAGCAGCTTGATCAGGTGCACGGTCGACAGCGGGGTGACCTCGCTGGGCTTGATCACAAAGGTGTTGCCGGCTGCGAGGGCCGGCGCGATCTTCCAACTGGCCTGCAGCAGCGGGTAGTTCCACGGGGTGATCAGCGCGCAGACGCCGACCGGTTCGTGCACGACCACGCTGTGCACGTCCGGCGATCCGGCGTCGACGACCCGCCCGCCGCTCTCGTTCATCACCACGTCGGCGAAGTACCGGAAGGCATTGGTGACGTCGTCGACGTCGACCCGGCCCTCCTCCAGCGTCTTGCCGGTGTCCCGGCTCTCGATGAGCGCGATCTCCTCGCGGTCGCGCTGCAGCAGGTCGGCGACCCGGCGCAGCAGCGCGGAGCGCTCGGCGACGGCCGTACGGGGCCAGGCGCCGGCGCCGCCGTCGAAGGCGCGCCGGGCGGCCGCGACCGCCGCGTCGGCGTCTTCGGCGCCGCCCTCGGACACCAGCTGGAGCGTCGTCGCGTCGGCGGGGTCGAGGACCTCCCGCGTGGCGCCGGATGCGGCGGGCAGCCACACCCCGTCTACGTGAATGGTCTCGATTGACGACACGTCGTTCTGCCTTCCGGTTACTGATTTGTTCCCACTGGTGCAACCACTGGCGTCACCAGCAACAAGGAGCCCTCCCCGGAAGCGACCGACCTATGCCCAAACATTCATGGAAAGTGAGCCGACTCACTCAAAGTGCAGCCGAATGTCCCAGAACGTACCCTGAATAGCCGTATGTCCACGCGGTACGTCCCTCGTACGCCCCCTCCGGACCGGAGGTGCCGAGATGACCAGCCGACGCCATGCCGTCACCGCCACCGCCCTGACCTGTGGCGCGGCCCTGCTCGCCGGGGCCGCCTGCGCCGGCGCCGCGGCGGCGGGCGACCCGGACCCCGACGACGAGGGCGATCTCGCGGGCAAATCGGCCCAGCAGATCTCCGACGACGCCCTCCACGAGCTCCTCGCCGCGAAGTCCCTGCGGCTGCGCACCCGGACCACCGCCGCCCCCACCCAGCTCGACATCACCCTCGACCGGGCCGGCAACTGCGCCGGCGCCATCAGCAAGGGCCCGTTCGGCCGCGTCGAGATCATCAAGCGCGGCAACCAGGTCTGGATGAAGCCGGACGCGGCCTTCTGGAAGACCCAGCTGCCCGGCAGCGAGGGCACCGAGGCCGCCGCGAAGTACAAGGACACCTACTTGCACGGCACCACCCGCGACGGCTTCCTGGAGAGCCTGTCCGCCGTCTGCGACCTCACCGCCTTCCAGAAGTCGGCCGCCGGCGACGAGGAGCCGCCCTCCGACGCCCCCTCACCCAAGGTCACCCCCACCCTCACCAAGGGCCGCCCGACGCTCCACGAGGGCACCCGGGTCCTGCCCGTCGTCAAGAAGATCGACGGAGTCGTCCAGACCCTCTACGTGGCCGTCAAGGGCAAGCCCTACCCCCTCAAGCTCACCGCCGAGATCGACCACGAGACCGGCACGATCCTGCTGAGCAACTACGGCCGCCCGGTTCCCGCCAAGACGCCCGCCGCGGGCGATACCGTCGACATTGCGGTGTTCGAGGAGCTGCTGGAGGGGACGGGTGGCACGTGACGGCGGCAGAGATTGGCATATGCCGCTACAACGCGTAACCGTTCGTACGTACATATCGTTGAACCGTGCGGCTGCCCATATGGCGTGGCAGCGGGGAGGAGGGCACGATGACCATCAGCCTTGAGCAGACCGAGACGATCGCGAGCGACGTGATGGAGATGGCAGAGCCCACTGAGAACGAGCCCAGCTTGGACGAGCTGTTCGAGTGGCTGGAGCGGGCCATCCCCGAGGGACACAAGATCGAGATCATCGGGGGGGCAATCTTCATCATGTCGCCACAGCGGGCCACACACTGGGAAATCATCCTGGACATCGTCGAGCAGCTACGCGCGCGTTACCCGCGCAAGCGCGTGCTGTCCGACGTACGCATCGACTTTCCCGGTCGCCGAACTGCACTCTGCTGCGACGTGGTGGCAATTTCCGAGGGATCCGAGAAGGACGAGAAGGGCCGCTGGCGCTACGACTGCATCGACTTCGTCGCCGAAGTGATCTCCAAAGACACCGCAGCCAACGACTACGGCCCGAAGAAGGATGTCTACGCCCTTGCCGAGGTCCCGGTCTACGTAATCAGCGACCCGTATACCCGCGAGTGCCGGGTCTTCACGGACCCGCAAAACGGCAAGTACACGGGCGAGATCACGATCCCGTACGGCGACCCGATCGACCTCACCAACACCGTCGTCGGCCTCACCCTCTCCACCGACGACTTCCCCCGCGACTAGCCCCGCCCCGGCCCCTGCGCCAGCGGAATCTCACAGCTCTCCGAGAACCCCTGACTCCGCAGCCCCATCGCGCTGTTCACCCGGGAGCGCAGGTTCTCCACGGCCACCATCATGGTCAGCTCCACGAACGCCTGCTCGCCCAGGCGGCCGCGCAGGCTCTCGGCCAGTTCGTCGGTCACGTCCGGCGGCGACTGGGTCATCGCCTCCGCGTACTCCATCACCGCCCGCTCCAGCTCCGTGAAGGACTCGCGGTGGGCCCGCCAGTCCGGCACCTTGCTGACCTTCTCCAGCGGCAGGCCCAGCTTGTCGGCGTGCCAGTGGCCGAAGTCCATGCACCACGAGCAGCCGATCGCCGCCGCCGACGCCATCACCGCCAGGTGCTTCAGGGCCGGGTCCAGCGCCTTCCAGCGCGCCACCTTGTTCTCGAAGGAGAAGTACGAGCGCAGCAGCTTCGGGTGGTGGCCCATGGCCAGTGCGGGCTCCATGACCTTGCCGTAGGCGCGCCGCGAGTACCACTGCGCGAACCGCAGGGTCAGGGTGCGGGGCGGGGTGAGCGAGATGCGTGCCATGGGACTGCCTCCTGGTTCGTCCGGTCATGAGGGCCCGGGAGGGGGCCGCTCACTCCATTGACGTACCGGCAGCGGCCGATGTGACATCGCGGGGCGACAATGCAGGCATGGCTGAGACAGCGGCGAAGGCAGTGCTGGAGGGCGGCCCCGAGGAGCTGCCCGAACGGATCATGCCGGTCGATCCGTCCGGGGCGGACCTGAAGATTCCGTTCCGTGGCGGCTATGAACACTTCCGGGCCACCAGCCGGCAGCAGGACACCCCCGAGGGGGCGCTCCCCGTCTACGAGTGGTGGGAGCGCACCGAGCTGCCCGGGTAGCCGGGCCGGGGCGCCTCGGACAGGCCCTTAAGACAAACGGCCGAGCCCGCACGGTCGTTCAAGGCCGTGCGGGCTCGGGTGGCTGCGGTGCCGTCCGCGCGGGACGGCCGCGGCGCCGGCTCAGATGAGGCCGAGTGCGCGAACGGCCTCGCGCTCCTCCTCCAGCTCCTTCACGGACGCGTTGATGCGCTCGCGCGAGAAGTCGTTGATCTCCAGGCCCTGGACGATCTCGTACGCGCCGTCCCGGGTGGTGACGGGGAACGAGGAGATCAGGCCCTCCGGGACGCCGTAGGAGCCGTCCGAGGGGATGCCCATCGAGGTCCAGTCGCCGGCGGCGGTGCCGTTGACCCAGGTGTGGACGTGGTCGATGGCGGCGTTGGCGGCGGAGGCGGCGGAGGACGCGCCACGGGCCTCGATGATCGCCGCACCGCGCTTGGCGACGGTCGGGATGAAGGTGTCGGCCAGCCACTTCTCGTCGTTGACGGTCTCGGCGGCGTTCTTGCCGGCGACCTCGGCGTGGAAGATGTCCGGGTACTGGGTGGCGGAGTGGTTGCCCCAGATCGTCAGCTTCGTGATCTCGGAGACCGGGGTGCCGGTCTTCTGCGCCAGCTGGGAGATGGCGCGGTTGTGGTCGAGCCGGGTCATCGCGGTGAAGCGCTCCCGCGGTACGTCCGGCGCGGCGGCCTGCGCGATCAGCGCGTTGGTGTTCGCGGGGTTGCCGACGACCAGGACCTTGATGTCGTCCGCGGCGTGGTCGTTGATGGCCTTGCCCTGCGGCTTGAAGATGCCGCCGTTGGCCTCCAGCAGGTCGCCGCGCTCCATGCCCTTGGTGCGCGGGCGGGCGCCGACGAGGAGGGCGACGTTCGCGCCGTCGAAGGCCACGTTCGGGTCGTCCGAGATGTCGATGCCGCGCAGCAGCGGGAAGGCGCAGTCGTCGAGCTCCATCGCGGTGCCCTCGGCGGCCTTCAGACCCTGCGGGATCTCCAGGAGGCGCAGCTTGACCGGCACGTCCGCGCCGAGCAGATGACCGGAGGCGATGCGGAAGAGGAGTGCGTAACCGATCTGGCCGGCGGCGCCGGTGACGGTGACATTGACGGGAGTGCGGGTCATGGCGATCTCCTGCGCGACGTTTTCTGGGGGCAAGCCCCAGACCACCATGGGTGGCGGCGGGTGTCCCTGCCCATTTGTCGAGGTCTCATTATCGAGGTCTCATCGAGGTCTCTTGGTATCGAGAGACCCGGGCGTCAGGCTATCGGACCCCTGACCGGCACAGGCGACGGACCGGTGTGGAACGCCTCACCGGGTGCGGCGGCCACCCGCTGAAGGAGGGGGCGCGGGCGGCCGCCGAGTGGTGCACACCCGTGGGGGGGTAGGGAGCGCATGCCCCCGATGACGAGGGGCATGCGCCCCCTTCACAAAGCCTCCCCGCGAACGGTGATTCCCGGCCATGGCCCATCGGGACGGGCGCTAGCGGGCCGCCGTCGGCCGGGCGCAGCCCTTGGCGCCCGCCACGGTCGTACCGCAGGCCGTGACCTGCGCCGGATCACCCGGCACTTCGATCATCGCGGTGTACGCCGCGCCGTTCTGCTCGACCCGCGCCGCGAGGCTGTGGCCGGCCGCGCTGATGGTGACCCGGTCGCCCGGCGCCGCGCCGCTGATCCGCGCCCAGGCCGCACGGCAGACCGCGCTGTAGCGGATCTCGATCAGCGCGCCGCCCGCCATACCGCGCGACGGACTGGCAGCGCGCGGCCCGCCGCACCCCATCGACTCCGGGTCCTTGCCCAGGCAGTCGGCACCGGCGCAGCGCACCCCGGCGGGCAGCGCCGAAGGCTTGGCGGCCGTCGGCGCCGACGCGGGCGGTGCCGCCTTCTTCGCATTGCCGGTGGCCGGATTCAGCAGCAGTACGGCGGCGAGCGCCAGCAGCAGCGCGCCGACCGCGCCGACGGTGAACATGACCACCCGGCCGCGGCGGGCGGGTGGCTGTCCGCCGGCGGCGGGCGCGGCCGGCGGGGCGGGAGCCGGCGCCGCGGCCGCCGCCCACTCCGGGAAGTCCGACGCCGACGGCACCTCGGCGTTCCTCTGGTGCGGCACCGGCGGGATCCGGGGCGCCCGGTCCGTCTGCGGCGGGTCGGCGACCTTCACGCCCTTCGCGGACCGTGCGGCCTTCACCGCCTTCGCGGCCTTGGCCGGTTTCTCCTCCGACGGCTGCGCCTCGATGTCCAGCGCGGCCCGCGCCTGGGCGACGCGTATCGCCTCCATGGTGACGTCGTGCCGCATCTCGGCCCGGCTCCAGGCGCGTTCGGCCAGCTCCCACAGCGTGGTGAGGTGCCCGGGGTGCGTACCGGTCGCCTCGGCGAGCGCGAGCACGGCGCGCTGCGGCGGCAGCAGCCGCCCGTCGAGGTACCGCTCCCACGAGGTCTTGCTGTAACCCGTCCGGTCCGCCACGGCGGCCACACTCAGTCCGCTGCGGTCCACGAGTCCACGCAGCCGGCCGGTGAACTCGCCCACCTGCGGGTCGAGCTCCTCCGGCAGCGCCTTCCAGCGAGGCATGGCCTCCCCCTATCCCCACGCGCGACGGCGCAACTCCCCCCGGCGCGCCCGCCCTCAATGACTACCCCTAGGGATGCTTCCGGCCAGGAGGCAGTTCCCCTTTCCTGGGCGCACGGGAGCATTCAGGGCATAGCTCGCACACCCGTGCGCGCCCCGTGGGCCCCCTGCAGTGTGACATTTCCGCCGGGGTACATACGAGTTCTGTACGTATCCCGATAAGAACCGGCCAAATGACGGAAGGCAGCAACGGAGACGGCGCGCGGGAGGCTAGCGGCTCTGCTAGCGGCTCCTTCAGAGGGAAGGCCGTGCGCTTCGCTAGCGGGGGAAGCACTCCTTGGCGGCGCCGCCCGCGGGGTGCAGGCACAGCCGGACGTCCCGCGGGGCGGCGGCCGCCGTCATCGGCGTGACGAGATAGCCCTCGGCGTCGAAGCGGTCCTGCACCCGCGCCGCACGCGGCCCCGACCCCGGCGTCGACACCTCGATCCGGTCGCCGATCCGGCCGCCGCGGAGCCGGCCCCAGGCGGCGCCGCACGCCCGGGCGTAGCGGATCTCCATATGCCGTCCCCGGGCGGCCGTCCGCTCCACGACCGTCTCCACCAGGCCCTGCCCGCCGCAGGCCATCGACTGCGGGTCCTTGCCCTCGCACGCCTTGCCCCGGCAGCCGGTCACCACGGACGACGTGGGCGCGGCGTTCCCCGCCGGGCCGCCGTCCGCGCCGCCCTCCGCCGTACGGAACGCCAGCACCGCAACGACGGCCAGCACCGCCGCGCAGGCCCCGGCCGCCACGGGTACGAACCACCGCGGCCGCCGCCACGGCGAGCGCCCGCCCGGGGCTCCGGCCGCCGGCGGGGCGGCGGCCTCCTCGACGGCGGCCGGCCCTGCGGCGGGTGCGGCGGGCGCAGCGGGCGCGGCGGGTGCGGCCCGCCGGCTCCATGCCGCGTCCGCCAGCTCCCACAGCGCCACCAGCCGCCCGGCCGGCTCACCCGCCAGCCGGCACAGCGCCTCGACCGCGTCCCGGGGCGGCAGTTTCTTGCCGTTGAGGTAGCGCTCCCACGACGACTTGCTGTATGCGGTCCTGGCGGCGAGCGCGGCCAGGCTCAGCCCCGTACGTCCACGCAACTCCCGCATCCCGGCGGCCAGTCGGGCGCCCTCCACACCCTCGTGCAGCTCGCTTCCCGGCCCGCTCACCGGCGCAGCACCTTCCATGTGTCGGGGCCCACGATCCCGTCCGTCGGCAGCTCCGCCCGCTGCTGGAGGCGCTTGACGGCGCGCATCGTCTTCTCGCCGACGATGCCGTCCACCGGCCCCGGGTCGTAACCGCGGTGGCGCAGCAGGCACTGCGCCTCGACGACCTCCCAGCCGCTCCCGCCGTTGCCCAGGATCGCGGTGGCCGTACGGCTGCGTCCGGCGTACAGCGCGCCGTGCGCACGCCGGACGTGGCAGGCGAAGGTCTCCCCCGGCCGGCGGCTGAACTCCGGTGCGGCGCCCGGGTTCCGGCCGGCCGCCGTGGTGCCCGTCCCCCGCCCGGCCGCGCCGTCGTCCTGCCAGGGCCGGGCGACCAGCAGCGCGAGACCGGCCACGACGAGCACGGCCAGCACGCCGAGGGCGACGAGCCGGCCGACGCGCGGGCGGCGACGGCCGGTCACGGGCGGGCGGGCAGAGTCCGCGGGACCGGCGGGGTCCGTGGCACCGGCGGCGTCCACGGGACCGTCAGGCCCGGTCACCGCCCCTGCCACCCCTGCCGCCCCTGCCGGCTTCGCCTCCCACGCCTGCGCCGCGACCTCGTGCAGCGCCAGCAGCCGGGTCGGATCGGTGCCGCACACCCGCGCCAGCGCCTCCACCGCCTCGCGCGGCGGCAGCTTCTTGCCGTTGAGGTAGCGCTCCCACGACGACTTGCTGTACGCGGTCTTGGTGGCCAGCGCGGCCAGGCTCAGCCCGCTGTGGTCCTTCAGCCTGCGCAGCTGTACGACGAGCTGCCGCCCCCGCTGGTCAAGCGATTCGGGCAGCCCTTTCCAACGCGACATGTTCCACCCCACACGCGTTCGATCCCCCCGAGGCCCAGGGCCCCCTCTGCCCGATGATGGCGCGGACGGGACCTCCGGTTCCCGTTTTTGCATTTTCCGCACGGTATCGGGACATGCGTACCCTCTCCTTCCCTCCCCTCCCCGTCCCAGCGCGACGTCCTCACGGGCCAGGTCCCCGCAGGTCAGAGGGTGGGACGTCCCACGCGTTCCCCATCGGTGCGCCGCTGGTGGCCGCCTGCCGCCCGGTGGCGCACAGTCTGTGGCGCACCACCGGGCGGCGCGGTCCACCCCGCGCCGCCTCCATCACATACGGGGAGGAATCCACACCATGAACGCTCGTCAGCGTTTCGCGCTCACCGCGGCGGCCGCGGCCGTCACCGGCGGGCTGGCCCTGGCTCCGGCCGCCGGTGCGGCCGCCGCGCCCGCACCGGCCAAGGGGAGCTCGGTCACCGTCCAGCGCGCGCCGGCCAACTGCCCCCGCGGCTACCTGTGCGTCTACCCGAAGGCCGACTACAGGGGGACGCCGAAGAAGGTCGCGGGCAACAACCGCGACCTCAGGCGCTACGGCGGTGCCTTCAACTACCCGCTGTCGGCGTACAACAACGGCACCCAGTGCAATGTGACGGTCTACGAGAAGCCCAACTACCGCGGGGGCAAGGCGAAGCTGAACCGCGGCACGGGCTGGAAGTTCATCGGCTCCAACCTCATGACCATCTACTCGAACAAGTGGTGCTGAGCCGGACCTGAACCACGGCGGCCCGCCCTCCCACGGGGGAGAGGGCGGGCCGCCGCCGTTGCCGTCGCCGCTCAGCGCACGGTGAAGTGCACGATGTCGTCCAGGAACGGGATGTGGATCCACGGCTTGGGCTGCACCATCATCGCCAGCACCACGATCACGAAGCCGAGCAGCCCGTACGTCGCCATGTCCGTGAAGCGGGAGCGGACGGCGAGCATGCCCACCGACGGCAGCGCCCACCGCAGCACGGCGCCCCCCAGGAGCGCGAGGCCGATCACCAGCGTCCCGATGCGGAACGCGTCGAGCGCGACGAGCAGCAGTCCGACCGCGACACCGCCCATGACCGCGAGCAGCGGCCACTGCCGGGCCGGCGCGGGGTAGTCGCCCGACGCGGCCCGGCCGCCGCCTTCGGGGCGGGCGGTGTCGCGGGTCAGCGTCGGAAAGCGGCGGGAGGAGCGCTGGGGCTCGGAGGCGCCGTCCGAATGCGCTTCGGCAGCCATGGCTGGCAGGTCCCTTCCGGTGGCCGGTGCGGCCGGTGCGGCCGGCTGGTCTGACAAGGACAGGGTCTCAGATCCCGGGCCCGGCCTCAGCCGGCCGCGCGCTCGGCGGCCTCGACGACGTTGACCAGCAGCTGGGCGCGGGTCATCGGGCCGACGCCGCCCGGGTTGGGGGCGACCCAGCCGGCCACCTCGGCGACGCCCGGGTGCACATCGCCGACGATCTTGCCGTTCTCGTCCCGGCTGACGCCGACGTCCAGCACCGCGGCGCCCGGCTTGACGTCCTCGGGCTTGATGATGTGCGGCACACCGGCCGCGGCGACGATGATGTCGGCCTGCCTGAGGTGCGCCGACAGATCCCGGGTGCCGGTGTGGCACTGCGTGACCGTGGCGTTCTCCGACTTGCGGGTCAGCACCAGCGGCATCGGACGGCCGATCGTGATGCCGCGGCCGACGACCACCACGTGCGCGCCCTTGATCTCGACGTCGTGCCGGCGCAGCAGCTGGACGATGCCGTACGGGGTGCACGGCAGCGGGCCCTCGATGCCCAGCACCAGCCGGCCCAGGCTCATCGGGTGCAGCCCGTCGGCGTCCTTGGCCGGGTCCATCAGCTCCAGCACGCGGTTGGCGTCGATGCCCTTGGGCAGCGGGAGTTGGACGATGTAGCCGGTGCAGGCCGGGTCCTCGTTGAGCTCCCGTACGACCGCCTCGATCTCCTCCTGGGTGGCGGTCTCGGGCAGTTCGCGCTGGATCGACGCGATGCCGACCTGGGCGCAGTCGCGGTGCTTGCCGTTGACGTACCAGCGGCTGCCCGGGTCGTCGCCGACCAGGAGCGTGCCGAGCCCGGGCTGCACGCCCTTGGCCTTCAGCGCCTCGACGCGGGCGGTGAGCTCGGACTTGATAGCGGCTGCGGTGGCCTTGCCATCCAGAATCTGGGCAGTCATGCCTCCATCCTCCCGGATGAGGGCGGCCACGTTCCAATCAGGGCGCCCGGGGCGCCGGTGGCCGGAATTGATCATTGCACTTGCACAACAGCCGGGGGTCTTGACTGGACAGAGTGAATGCGCAACTAGAAGGATTGACGCGCAGTGCCGCAGGCTTCGTCGGGGGGTGGCCAGTGAAACCTGTTTTTCCTCCGAGTCATGCCGCGTCGTCCCCCACTGACCCAACGGAGGAAAACAGCAGATGAGCTTTGGTGACCCGAACAACCCGTACGGCCAGCAGCCGCAGGCCCCGCAGGCGCCCTACGGGCAGCAGCCGCCGGTGCCCCCGCAGGGCGGCCCCGGCTACGGCTACCCCCAGCAGCCGCAGGCCCCGCAGCAGCCGTACGGCTACCCCCAGCAGCAGGCCGCCCCGCAGCAGCCCTACGGCGGCTACCCGCAGCAGGCGGCCCCCTACGGCCAGCCCGGTATGCCGGGGATGCCGCAGGGCTACGCGAGCTGGGGCGCGCGCGTCGGCGCGTACCTGATCGACGGCCTGATCGTGGGTGCGATTCCGGGCATCCTGTACATCATCGCCGTGATCATCGCCAGCAGCTCCTCGGTGAGCGTGGACACCTCGTCCTGCCCGCCCGGCGACTACCAGTGCATCAGTGATGCGTACGACTCGGCCAGCGTCATGCCGGTCGGCTCGATCATCATGATCGTGCTCGCCGGTCTGATCGGCTTCGCCGCGGGGATCTTCCTCCTCGTCAAGGAAGGCAGCACGGGCCAGACCCCGGGCAAGAGCGCCCTGAAGATCCGCCTGGTCAAGGAGGCGACCGGCCAGCCGATCGGCTTCGGTATGGCCTTCGTGCGCAAGCTGTGCCACTTCCTCGACGGGATCTGCTACATCGGCTACCTGTGGCCGCTGTGGGACGAGAAGTCCCAGACGTTCGCGGACAAGATCGCCGGCACGGTGGTCGTCAAGTCCCAGTAAGGCGCCGGGGAAACACCCCCTGGCCCGCTGTGCGCCACCCGTCGAAGGCCCCCTCGCAACTGCGCGATCGGGGCCTTCACCGCTCCGTCCGACTCGCCTGAAGGACACTGCTCGTGAGTTACCCCAATCAGAACCCCTACGGTCCGCCGCCGGGCCAGCAGCCCGGCTACGGCTACCCCCAGCAGCAGCCTCCGTCCCCGTACGGCCCCTACCCGGGCGGCGCCGTGCCCGCGATGCAGCCGATGCAGCCGCAGTACCCGACGGTGATGCCCGGCGGGGTCAAGGCCGCCCGGGTGCTGCTGTTCGTGCTCGCCGGTCTGAACCTCATCGGTCTGGTCCTCGCCGTGATGGGGCTGGGCGGCGTCAGCAAGGCCTCGCACAACGCCTCGCCGTACGCCGGTGAGGACGACATCCTGGCGATGAACATCGGCAAGGGCCTGCTGATCGCGGTCATCGTGGTCATCGTGGTCTTCACCGCGGCCGCGATCACGCTGGCCGTGCAGTTCGCCAACGGCGGCGGCGGGGTCCGCGTCGGCTCGATCATCTTCGGCGTCGCCACCATCATGCTCAGCCTGTTCAGCTTCCCCATCGGCCTGGTCCACACGGTCCTGGGCATCCTGGTGCTGGTCTTCGTCTCCAAGGACGACGGCAACGCCTGGTTCAACCGGCCGCGTTACTGACACCGCGCGCGCCGCGCACCGCGAAGGCCCGCACCGGACACATCCGGTGCGGGCCTCACGCCGTCTTCGGGCGGCGGCAGATCAGTGGAAGAAGTGCCGCGTCCCCGTGAAGTACATCGTCACGCCGGCCTTCTGTGCGGCCTCGACGACCAGCTCGTCACGGACCGAACCGCCCGGCTGGACCACGGCCTTGACGCCCGCGGCGGTCAGGATCTCCAGGCCGTCCGGGAACGGGAAGAACGCGTCCGAGGCGGCGTAGGAGCCGCGGGTCCGCTCCTCGCCCGCGCGCTCGACGGCGAGCTTCGCGGAGTCGACGCGGTTGACCTGGCCCATGCCGACGCCGACGGAGGCGCCGTCCTTGGCGAGCAGGATCGCGTTGGACTTCACCGCGCGGCAGGCCTTCCAGGCGAAGGCCAGCTCGGCCAGCTCGCCGGCGGACAGCGCCTCGCCGGTGGCCAGCGTCCAGTTCGCCGGGTCGTCGCCGTCGGCCTGGAGCCGGTCGGTGACCTGGAGGAGCGCACCGCCGTCGACGGCCTTGACCTCGACCGGGTTGGCCGGCGCTCCCGGGGCGCGCAGCACCCGGATGTTCTTCTTGCGGGCGAGGATCTCGACCGCGCCGTCCTCGTAGTCGGGCGCCACGATGACCTCGGTGAAGATCTCCGCGACCTGCTCGGCCATCGCCACGGACACCGGGCGGTTGACGGCGATCACACCGCCGAACGCGGACAGCGGGTCGCAGGCGTGCGCCTTGCGGTGTGCCTCGGCGACATCCGCGCCGATCGCGATGCCGCACGGGTTGGCGTGCTTGATGATGGCGACGCAGGGCTCGGCGTGGTCGTACGCGGCACGGCGCGCGGCGTCCGTGTCGGTGTAGTTGTTGTACGACATCTCCTTGCCGTGCAGCTGCTCCGCCTCGGCGAGGCCGCCCTGGCCGTTGACGTACAGCGCGGCGCCCTGGTGCGGGTTCTCGCCGTAGCGCAGGACGTTCTTGCGCTCGTAGGTGGCGCCGAGGAAGTCGGGCAGGCCCGACTCGTCGGCGGCCGCGTAGTCCTCGGCGAACCAGGAGGCCACGGCGACGTCGTAGGCGGCGGTGTGCCGGAACGCCGCCGCGGCGAACCGCTTGCGCAGCCCCAGCGTGAAGCCGCCCTCCTTGACCGCCTGGAGGACCGCGGGGTACGCGGCCGGGTCCGTGACGACCGCGACGGAGGGGTGGTTCTTGGCGGCGGCGCGGACCATCGAGGGGCCGCCGATGTCGATCTGCTCGACGCACTCGTCGGCGGTGGCGCCGGAGGCGACGGTCTCCTTGAACGGGTAGAGGTTCACCACGACGAGGTCGAACGGCTCGACGCCGAGGTCGGCCAGCTGCTTCTGGTGGTCGGGCAGCCGCAGGTCGGCGAGGATGCCGGCGTGCACCTTGGGGTGCAGGGTCTTGACCCGGCCGTCGAGGCACTCGGGGAAGCCGGTGAGCTCCTCGACCTTGGTGACCGGCACCCCGGCTGCGGCGATCTTCGCGGCCGTCGACCCCGTCGAGACGAGCTCGACGCCCGCCGCGTGCAGCCCCTGCGCCAGCTCCTCCAGCCCGGACTTGTCATAGACGCTGACCAGCGCGCGGCGGATGGGCCGCTGCGTACCTTCGGTGGCGGTCACGAGATACGTACCTTTCGTCCCTCAATGCGGTAGCCGTGCCGGGCCAGACGCCCCACGACCTCGACGAGCAGCGATCGCTCGACTTCCTTGATGCGCTCATGCAGCGCGGATTCGTCGTCCTCGTCCCGGATCTCGACCACGCTCTGCGCGATGATCGGGCCGGTGTCGACGCCGTCGTCGACGAAGTGGACGGTGCATCCGGTGACCTTCGCGCCGTACGCGAGCGCATCGCGCACGCCGTGGGCACCGGGAAAGCTCGGCAGCAGCGCCGGGTGGGTGTTGACGATCCGGCCGCCGAAACGGGCCAGGAAGGCCTTGCCCAGGATCTTCATGAAGCCGGCCGAGACCACCAGGTCGGGCTCGTACGCGGCGGTCGCCTCGGTGAGCGCGGCATCCCAGTCGGCGCGGCTGTCGTAGTCCTTGACCCGGCAGACGAACGTCGGGATCCGCGCGGACCCGGCCCGCTCCAGGCCCGCGATGGCGCCGCGGTCGGCGCCGACCGCCACGATCTGCACGCCGTACGCCTCCGGGCCCTGCTCGGCGATCGCGTCCAGCAGCGCCTGCAGATTCGTACCGGAACCGGAGACGAGGACGACGACGCGGGCCGGGCGGCCGGCTCGGGCGGGGGCTGGGGACGAAGCCACGGCGGGGCTCTTTTCCGATCTCGCGTGCGGGACGCTCACCTGCTTTGTGTGGTCGTACAAGACCGCGGGTACCGCAAATCCAGGGAACCCTACGAAGGCGCCGACCGTCAGCAACGATACCGGCACACCGAGCGGCCCCCGCGGGACGGGGGCGGGGACGGGAGGTAGCGTCGGGCGTAAGACTGCATGCAGTTCGTGGTAACCGGCCGCCGGTCACTTGGCCCGCGTACGGACGAGACAAGGGGAAGACGCACTCCAGATGACGGACCGACGCCGCCGCGCGGCCCTCCTGCTCCTGCTGCCCGCCACCTCCCCGGGGGCGGTGCTGCTGCCGCGCGAGCGCAAGCCGTCGTCCTCCGAGTCCGCCGACCGGGACAACCCCTTCGCGCCGCCGCCGGCCGACGCCCCCGACCAGGAGTGGCGGCCGCGCGCCCCGCACGCCCGGGACCAGGGCGAGGGCGGCGACGAGGAGCGGCCGCGCCAGGACGAGCCGACGCCGAGCTGGGGCAGCCAGTGGAGCCCGCGGCAGCCGGGCCGGCAGAGCGGAGGGTTCGGCACCCGGCCGGGCGGCCGCAACGGGCAGCAGGGCGGCCCCGGCGGCCCCGGCAATCTGCGCTGGGACCCCACCGACCCGGCCCAGCGCCGCGCCCGCTACGCCCTGCTCGCGGGCATGTGGGGGTTCTTCTTCGTCCTCTTCAGCCTGCCCGAGGTCGCCATGCTCCTGGGCGCACTGGCGCTCTACTGGGGCATCAGCTCACTGCGCGCCAAGCCGGACCCGGCGAAGGCCTCCGCCGCGGCCACCACCGCCGCCATGGAGGGCCGCCCGGCCCCCGGCCAGCAGCCCCCCGCCGCCCCGTCCTCCGCGCCGGGCAGCGCCCGCCCCCAGGTCACCGCGGCGATCGCGGGCCTGGTGACCGGCTCGCTGGCCCTGATGATGGTGGCCGCGACCTTCACCGTCCAGATCGTCTACCGCGACTACTTCACCTGCGTGAACGACGCCCTGACCCAGTCGGCCGGCAAGTCCTGCGAAAACCTCCTGCCCAAGGAGCTGCGACCGCTGCTGAGCGTGGAGAAGTAGGTTCCGGTCGCGCTCCGCCCGGTCGCGCCCCGCCCGGGGTCACCGGACCGGGGTCACCGGACCGGGGTCACGGGACCGGGGCCTCCGTCTCCGTGCCAGTCGTCGGGCCGGTCTCCGTGCCGGTTTTCGGGCCGGTCTTCGGTGGCGCGGGTTCTGCGGGTTCTGCGGGTTCGGGCTGCCGGGCCGGGGCGGCCGCGGTCTGCGGGGTGTCGGCGGCGGTGGGGCGGGCGGTGCGCCGTGGCCGGGGGCGGCCGCGCAGGTGCCAGGAGCGGGCCACGAGTGCGCCCGGGATTCCGAGCAGGGCCGTCCAGGCCGCCGCGGCCAGGCCCGTGCGCCACCAGCTCGGGCCGAAGGCGGCGAGTGCGCCGGTGCCCAGGGGGCCGCCGGACAGGGCCGCGAGCAGCGCCATGAGGACGCCGCAGACACCGGCCGCCAGGGCCGCCGCGCAGGCCGTCGTCCACCAGGACCAGGGGGCGTCCGGGGCGGCCGTGCCCGGGGGGACGGGCGGGGGTGTGGAGCACGGTTCGGGCGGGGCGCAGGAGGTGGCGGCGGAGCGGGCCACATGGCGGGACAGCAGTACCGCCGCGGCCACCGGGGCCAGGGCCGCCGACCAGGTCAGCGGGGTGCCCGGGGCCGGGGCCGGGAGGTCGCCGAGCAGGGGCAGCGGCGGGTGCGCGGTGGTGCCGAGCGGTCCTGCCGTGCTGCCCGCGCCGAGGGTGAAGCCCGGCCCCAGGCCGTACGCGGCGCCCCAGACGGCCGCGTTGGGGAGCAGGAAGAGGCACAGCAGCACCACCGTGGCGCGGCCGGCCCAGTCCGGCGCCAGCTTGAGGAGTTCCCGGTAGACCGGGCCGGCGTGCAGGGCGAGCGCAAGGACGGTGAGCAGCCCGCCGCAGCAGAGCAGGGCGACCACGGCGGTGGCCGCGGCCCGGCGGGCGGCGGCGAAACGGGGCCCGCGGAACACGGACCGCAGCCGGTCCGGCACCGCGGCCCAGGCGTGCCGGACCCGGTCGGGCAGCAGCTCGGCGCCGGCCTCGCCCAGGATGTACCAGGTCGTGCCCGCCAGGGTGGCGGCGGCGGTGGCCGGTACGTACAGCAGGGCGCTGAGCGGCTCGGCGGCCAGCCGCCCGGCCGAGGCGTAGAGCAGGACGCCCGCGGCGACCAGCAGATAGCCGGTGAGCAGCGCGCCGAGCAGGGTGCGCGGCGCGGCCGGGCCGATGAGGCCGTCTCCGCTGACGCAGTCCTGGCCGCCGCGCGCCGCGGTGGCCAGGGTGTGGCGGGCGGCGCGGTGCAGCAGGCAGACGGGGAGTACGGCGAGCAGCAGCGGGGGCACGGCGACCGGGGCGGCCGCGCCGGAGGGGCCCGCGGAGCGGACGAGGTCGCCGCCGTTCGCCAGCAGCCACAGGTCGGCGGCGAGGTGCAGCGCCCCGGAGGGGTCGCGGTCGGGGTAGGGGGAGGCGACCCACAGCAGCAGCACCGCGACCGTCAGCGCGCCGAGGCCGAGGCCGGCGGCCGTGACCCCGCCGAGGAAGGCCGCGCCGATCGCGGCGGAGCGCTGGGCGGCGATCCGGCCGTGTGAGGACAACGTGGTGCCGCGGTCGATCAACTGGCTCACGCCGCCATGCTGCCAACAACGCCCCGTTCATCCAGGTACTGGGCAAATGATCGACGTGTCGCGTATGACGTGTGTGTCGGGAAGTATCCGCGGACGCCGGTTTCCACACTGCTCTGTATGACCCAGCCACTGCTCTCCACGACCCCGCGCGAGCAGGCCCCGGCCGCCACCGCCTTCGACGACCTCTACGTCCGCCACGCCGCGGCGCTCGGCCGGCAGGCATATCTGCTCACCGGGCGGACCGGCCTCGCGCGGCGCGCCGTGCGGCGCGGATTCCGGCTCGCCTGGCAGCAGTGGCCCGCCGTCGCGGTGGACCCGGACCCGGCGGGGTGGGTGCGGGCGGCGGTCTACGAGTACGCGCTGACGCCGTGGCACCGGCTGGTTCCCTGGCTGCGGACCGACCGGAAGCCGCCGCGGCTGCGGCGGGCGGTCGCGGCCGCGGACCGGGAGCTGGCGGAAGCGGTTCTGGGCCTGCCCGCCAGGTACCGCCGGACGCTGCTGCTGCACGACGGGGTCGGGCTCGGGCTGCAGCGGACCGCGGCCGAGACCGAGGCGAGCGTGCCGGCCACCGCCGCGCGGCTGGCGCAGGCCCGCGGGCGGGTCGCCGCCCGGCTGCCGGCCCGGCCGGGGCAGCTGCCCGCGGGGCAGGGCGGGTCCCTGCGGCACCGCCTGGCCGGGCTGCTCGACGAGCTGGCCCAGCTGGTGGACGAGCGGGAGGCGGCGCCGTCGGCCGCGCGGCGCGTACGGGCCGGCGGCGAGCGCAGCGCCCGCCGCACCACCCGGGGCGCCCTCGCGGCCACCGGGCTGTTCGCCCTGGTCACCCTGTTCGTGGGCGTCACCGCGGCGGACCGGCACGCCCCGCCGCACCGGCCGCCGTCGTCGGTCGCGCCGCCCGCCCCGGTCACGGCCGACGAGGCGCGTCTGGTCCCCGAGTCCCGGTGAGGAGCGGGCCGGTCCCGGTACGGGAACGGGCCCGTACCCACCAGGGGTACGGGCCCGTGTCCGTGCACTGCGCCGCAGGACGGGTCCGGCGGTGCGGGAGAGGTGCGGGTCAGCCGCCGAGGATCTCGCGGGCCAGACGGGCGGTCTCCGACGGGGTCTTGCCGACCTTGACGCCGGCGGCCTCCAGGGCCTCCTTCTTCGCCTGGGCGGTGCCGGAGGAGCCGGAGACGATGGCGCCGGCGTGGCCCATGGTCTTGCCCTCGGGCGCGGTGAAGCCCGCGACGTAGCCGACGACCGGCTTGGTGACGTTGGCCTTGATGAAGTCGGCCGCGCGCTCCTCGGCGTCGCCGCCGATCTCGCCGATCATCACGATCAGGTCGGTGTCGGGGTCGGCCTGGAACGCGGCGAGCGCGTCGATGTGGGTGGTGCCGATGACCGGGTCGCCACCGATGCCGACGGCCGAGGAGAAGCCGATGTCACGCAGCTCGTACATCATCTGGTAGGTCAGCGTGCCGGACTTGGACACGAGACCGATGCGGCCGGGCTTGGTGATGTCGCCGGGGATGATGCCGGCGTTGGACTGGCCGGGGGTGATCAGACCGGGGCAGTTCGGGCCGATGATCCGGGTCTTGTTGCCCTTGGACTTCGCGTACGCCCAGAAGGCGGCGGAGTCGTGGACCGCGATGCCCTCGGTGATCACGACCGCGAGGGGGATCTCGGCGTCGATCGCCTCGACGACGGCGGCCTTGGCGAAGGCCGGCGGCACGAAGAGGACGGAGACGTCGGCGCCCGTCTTCTCCATCGCCTCCTTGACGGAGCCGAAGACCGGGACCTCGGTGCCGTCGAAGTCGACGGAGGTGCCGGCCTTGCGCGGGTTGACACCGCCGACGATGTTGGTGCCGTCACCGAGCATCAGCTTGGTGTGCTTCATGCCAGTGGCACCGGTCATGCCCTGGACGATGACCTTGCTTTCCTTGGTGAGGAAGATAGCCATGGTTTAAGTGTCCTCGTCCCTTACTTCGCAGCCAGCTCGGCGGCCTTGTCGGCCGCGCCGTCCATGGTGTCCACGCGCTGGACCAGCGGGTGGTTGGCGTCGGAGAGGATCTGGCGGCCCAGCTCCGCGTTGTTGCCGTCGAGGCGCACGACCAGGGGCTTGGTGACGTCCTCGCCCTTGGACTTGAGCAGCTCCAGGGCCTGGACGATGCCCTTGGCGACCTCGTCACAGGCGGTGATGCCGCCGAAGACGTTGACGAACACGGACTTGACGTCCGGGTCGCCGAGGATGATCTCCAGGCCGTTCGCCATGACCTCGGCGGAGGCGCCGCCACCGATGTCGAGGAAGTTGGCGGGCTTGACGTTGCCGTGGTTCTCACCGGCGTAGGCGACGACGTCCAGGGTGCTCATGACGAGACCCGCGCCGTTGCCGATGATGCCGACCTGGCCGTCGAGCTTGACGTAGTTCAGGCCCTTGGCCTTGGCCGCAGCCTCGAGCGGGTTGGCTGCGTCCTTGTCCTCGAGGGCCTCGTGCTCCGGCTGGCGGAACTCGGCGTTCTCGTCCAGGGAGACCTTGCCGTCGAGGGCGAGGACCTGGCCGCTGGCGACCTTGGCCAGCGGGTTGACCTCGACGAGGAGCGCGTCCTCGGCGATGAAGGTCTTCCACAGGGTGACGAGGATGTCGGCGACCTGGTCGGCGACCTCGGCCGGGAACTTCGCCGCGGCGACGATCTCCTGGGCCTTCTCCTTGGAGACGCCCTCGTTGGCGTCCACCGGGATCTTGGCGAGCTTCTCGGGGGTCTTCTCCGCGACCTCCTCGATGTCCATGCCGCCGGCGACGGAGGCCATGGCCAGGAAGGTGCGGTTGGTGCGGTCGAGGAGGTACGAGACGTAGTACTCCTCGGCGATCTCCGGCGCGGTCTCGGCGATCATCACCTTGTGGACCGTGTGGCCCTTGATGTCCATGCCGAGGATGTCCGTCGCGCGGGCGACGGCCTCGTCGGGGGTGGCGGCCAGCTTGACGCCGCCGGCCTTGCCGCGGCCGCCGACCTTCACCTGCGCCTTGACGACGGACTTGCCGCCCAGCCGCTCGGTCGCCTCGCGGGCCGCCTCAGGCGTGTCGATGACTTCACCGGCCAGCACCGGTACACCGTGCTTGGCGAAGAGGTCCCTCGCCTGGTACTCGAACAGGTCCACGCGCGTCCGTCCCTTGTCTTCTCAGAATCGCCGTAGTGATCGCGGTTCGTTGTCTGCGATGGGCGTGCCGCGAAGGGCAACGTGACGGCGCTGTCACAGGGGAGGCGTACACGGTGTCCGGATACGCGGCATGTCCGTCTCGCAGGTTATCGCCGCAGGACGTGCGGCCCTAAATCGCAGATCACACTCCGGCGGTGATTACGGTCACAGATCTTTTGGCCACGTTACGTCTCCACGGGTTTTCCGTGTGTCGTCGGCCGCTTTTCGACGCCGTCCGGGTGAGCGGCCCGCTCCGGTGCCGGCCGCCGTACACCTCCGCTTCACACGCCGTACGGAAGCCGCGCCTGGTACGTCCGCGCGCGTCCGGTCTCCGGTGATTCCGCTTCCGGCGGCGGCGGAATCCGCTTGGGAAGGCCGCGCAACGCTCCCTCACAGGACCTCCGCATCCGGTGTCCGGAAAGGTCTCTTGACCCCCAACTGCCCACAGCAGAAACTGCGTTGAGCACTTACACATACATACGCATCAGGAGTCACAAGCTTCGGGCTTGGTCCCGTGCAGGCCGGTCGGCAGACCGTTCCGCACCGGGTGCAGACGGGGGAACTTGATGGGTTGTGGGGGGATACGCGGCCGCGGGCGGAGTACGGCCGTGGCCTCTTCCGTACCCGCCGCTCCGCCCCCTTCTTCCCGCCGCCCCTTCCGGCTTTCTCGATTTCTTGGTGTCGTCACACTCGGTGCCTGAAGGGATTGGAGGGGGAATGCCGACACATACGACCTATCCAGGTGTTTATGTCGAAGAGCTTCCCAGCAGCATCCGCAGCATCACCACCGTCACCACTTCGGTGACCGCATTCGTCGGCCACACCCGGCGCGGCCCGCTCAACCAGCCGGTACGGATCACCAGCTTCGCCGACTTCGAGCGCCGCTTCGGCGGGCTGACCTCGCAGAGCGCGGTCTCGTACGCGGTCCACCAGTTCTTCGGCAACGGCGGCACGGTCGCCGTCGTCGTACGGGTCGCCAAGGCCGGCAGCGGCAAGGAAGCCCACGTCACCCTGGAGTCCACCGAGGGCCACAGCCAGTGCCCGGTGCTGGAGGTGCACGCCAAGGAGCCCGGCGTATGGGGCTCCGGCCTCCGGGTCGCCATCGACCACGACACCCGCTGCCCCGACGAGACCTTCAACCTCCACGTCCTCGACGCCCGCGGCACCGCCCGTGAGTCCTTCTCCGGTCTGTCCATGGACCCCGGGCACGGCCGCTACGCCGAGACGGTGATCAACGCCGGCTCCGCGCTGATCCGCGTCCACGTCGTCGGCGAGGGCCGCCCCGACCCCTCCGGCACCGTCTCCAAGGCCTTCCACCACGACCTCCCCGACCTGAACGTCGACCTGACCGTCAAGATCGGCGAGGTCGAGCGCGAGTTCACGCTCTACGACCCGGACTGCGACGGCGAGGCGCCCTGCAACGTCGCCGAGCTGGCGCTCCTCCTGGAGCACAAGCTGCGCGCCCTGCCGGACGCCCCCGGCAAGCACGCCTTCGCGGGCGCCGAGGTCACCGCCTTCGGCCGCCGCATCCAGGTCGTGGCCGGTTCGACCGACCCCGGCGACGTGGTCCGCTTCCTCGGCGAGTGCGCCAACGACCTGGGCCTGGAGGCCTCCGTCAACCCGCCGGTCTTCCCGCTGTGCGGCGGCGAGGACGGCGATCCGCCCGGACCGCGCGACCTCATCGGCAGCGAGGCCCGCAAGAGCGGCCTGCAGGCGCTGCGCGACGTCCACGACGTCAATCTGCTCGCGCTGCCCGAGCTGGCCTCGTACGAGAACACCGAGGACATCGTCACCGTCCTGTCCGCGGCGGAACGTCTCTGCCGGGAGCGCCGGATCTTCCTCCTGGTCGACGCGCCCGCCGCCTGGGGCAGCGTGGACGCCGCGCGGGCCGGTATCGCCGCCTTCGACCCCGTCCGCGGCAACCACTCCGGCCTGTACTTCCCGCACCTCCAGCTCACCGACCCGCTCAGCGGCCGGCTGCGCTCCTTCCCGCCGTCGGGTGCCGTCGCCGGCGTCATCGCCCGTACGGACGGCGAGCGCGGGGTGTGGAAGGCGCCCGCGGGGACCGAGGCCCGCCTGGCCGGGGTCCACTCGCTGACCGTGAAGCTGACGGACCGCGAGAACGGGCTCCTCAACCCGCTGGGCATCAACTGCCTGCGCACCTTCCCGATGGCCGGCCCGCTGGTGTGGGGCGCCCGCACGCTGCAGGGCGCCGACGCGCTGGACAGCGAGTGGAAGTACGTCCCGGTGCGGCGCCTGGCCCTGCACATCGAGGAGAGCCTGCTGCGCGGCCTGCAGTGGGTCGTCTTCGAGCCCAACAACGAGCAGCTGTGGCAGCAGATCCGGCTCAACGCCTCCGGCTACCTCCACTCGCTCTTCGAGAAGGGCGCGTTCAAGGGCGGCACCCCGCGCCAGGCGTACTTCGTCAAGTGCGACAAGGACACCACGACCGCCGAGGACATCGAGCGCGGCATCGTCAACGTCGTGGTCGGCATCGCGCCGGTCAAGCCCGCGGAGTTCGTGATCGTCAAGATCCAGCAGATGGCCGGGCAGTTCGACGTCTAGGGGCGCCACGGCGACGGACGTGAACTCAAGGGACGTGACGCATGTGACGGGCATGACGGACGTGAACGACGTGAAGGACGTGAAGGAATCCGATGGCTGAGTTTCAGATCAACGCCCATCGCTTCGACCCGTACAAGAACTTCAAGTTCCTGGTGCTGTGGGACGGCCGTACGGTCGCGGGCGTCAGCAAGATCAGCCCGCTGAAGCGCACCACCGAGGTCGTCAAGCACCGGCACGGCGGCGACCCCAGCTCACCGCGCAAGTCCCCGGGCCGCTCCGAGTTCGAGGGCATCACCCTGGAGCGCGGCGTCACCCACGACCCGGAGTTCGACCGCTGGGCCAACAAGGTCTGGCAGGTCGGCGCCGGCCTCGGCTCCGAGGTCTCGCTGGCCGACTTCCGCAAGGACATCGTCATCCAGGTCCTCAACGAGGCCGGCCAGGTCGCCGTCTCGCACAAGATCTACCGCTCCTGGCCGAGCGAGTACCAGGTCCTGGGCGAGCTGGACGCCAACGCCAACGCCGTCGCCATCCAGAGCCTGAAGCTGGAGTGCGAGGGCTGGGAGCGCGACTACGAGGTGCCCGAGCCGGAGGAGCCGTCGTTCACGCATCCGGCGTGAGGCGACGTCCACGCGCCCTTGGCGCACGGCACGGCAACGGCGGGACGAGGTGAGGAATGGCGGTGACCGGGCCCGCTGAACTGCTGGCCACCTGGGAAGCCGGGCTGGCCCAGCAGGGCGGCGGCCGGGCCCTGCTGCTGCACCGCGCGGCCCGCCCCGGAGCCTGCACCGACGATCTGCTGTCGGTGCCGCTCGGGGAGCGGGCGGCCGACCTGTTCGCGCTGCGCCGGGCGCTGTTCGGCGCGCGCATGCAGGTCACGCTCGACTGCGCGGACGCGGACTGCGGCGAGGCGATGGAGTTCGAGCTCGACGCGACCGCGCTGGGCGCCGGGCCGCGGGTGCCCGAGGACGGGCTGCGGGTCGCGGAGGGCGACTGGGTGGTGCACTTCCGGCTGCCCACTCCCGCCGACCTCATGGCGGTCGCCTCCGCTGCCGCCGACGGGCCGGACGCCCGGCGGCTGCTCGGCGCCCGCTGCGCCCGCTCGGCGCGGCGGGGCGGCCGGGCGGCCACGGACGAGGAACTGGCCGCGCTGCCCGAGCCGGTCCTGAAGCGCTTCGCCGAGGCGGCCGAAGAGGCCGATCCGGCCGCCGAGGTGACGCTGAACATCGCGTGCCCCGCGTGCGGCGCGGCCACCCCGGCCGAGCTGGACATCGCCGCGTACCTGTGGACCGAACTGGACGCCTGGGCGCGCGATGTGCTGCTGGACGTCCATCTGCTCGCCTCGGCCTACGGCTGGAGCGAGCCCCAGATCCTGGCGCTGAGCCCGCTGCGGCGCCGTTACTACCTGGAGCTGTGCGCAGATGCCTGACCTGGCTGACTACTTCGACCGGCTGCTGGCGCGGCATGCGCCGGCGACGCCCCGGGACCCCTTCGCGGGCGTGCCCGGCGGCCGTACGGACGGGGCCGGAGGCCATGGGGACGGCGCCGGTGCCGGCGGGGCCCGCCGCACCCTGGTCCGGCCGCGTCTGCCGGGCCCGTTCGAGCGCGTCGAGGCGCTCGGCGGCGGGCCCGCGGGGCCGGACGAACCGGCGGCGCTGTATCCGCAGGGGCCGCGGACCTCGCCGTCCGGCGCGGGGCCGGAGGCGCAGATCCGCTACGAGCGGGAGATCAGGACCACCACCGAGCGGCACACCACCGTCCTCGGGAACGCGGCGCCGCGGGAGGCTTTTGGCCTCGTCGAGGCGGAGGTACGGCCGGCGGGACCGCTGCTGCGGCCTGCGGCGGCGCCCGGCCCCGGGCCGCGCGGCAGCGCGTCGCCGGATGCCGTGCCGGCGCGGCGGCGGGCGGATGCGCGGGCGGGTGACGGGAACCCTGGCCCGGCGTCGCCCGGGCCCGTACGGCCGGGCGGGGATCTGGCTCCCGCCGCCGCGGCGGGGGCGCTGCGCCCGCGTGCCGGGGACGTGCCGGCCGCGGCCCGGCCCGCCGCGCGGGCCGCGGCCGCCGCGCGGCGCGGACAGCGCGGCGCCGAACGGGTGGTGCATGTGCAGATCGGCCGTCTGGAGGTCAGCGCGGCCGGTACGGAGCGGCCCGCGGCGGAGGGCCGACCGGCGCGTGCCCAGCGGCGGGCGCCCTCGCTGAGCCTGGCGGACTACCTGGCGCGCGGGGAGAGGACCAGCTGACGGTGGCACCTCAGACGGCGGTAGCGATACGGACGAGGACGGGGCCGAGGGCGGCTTCGGGGGGACGGACTTCATGAGCAACGCACTTGCCGTCGCGACGGTCACCCAGGCCCTTGCGCTGCTGATCGAGCACCATCTGCACCCCGAGATCGATATGGCGGTGTCGGTGGAGACCCGCAAGCCGCCGGCCGATCCGCCGACCGACCCGACGATCACGGTCTTCCTGTACCAGGTCACCCACAACCCGTCGATGCGCAACAACGACCTGGTCACCCGCGCCTCCGACGGCACACTGCTCAAACGGCCGGCCGCGGCGGTCGATCTGCACTACGTCATCAGCGCGTACGGCGAGGAGACCGAGCTGGTCGGGCAGCGGCTGATCGGGAGCGTGGTGCGCACGCTGCACGAAATACCGGTGCTGCCACGGGAGTTGATCGAGGAGGCGGCGCAGCGTCCGTATCTGGCGGGCAGCGATCTCGCCGAGTCGCCGCAGAAGGTGCGCTTCACGCCGTCCCAGATGGACGTCGACGAGGCCTCGAAGCTCTGGGGGATGCTCCACAACACGCCGTACTCCCTGTCGGTCGTCTACCAGGCGTCGCTGGTGCTGCTCGACGGCCATCAGAAGCCGAAGCCGGCGAAGCCGGTGGAGCGGCCGGAGGTGACGGTGCTGCCGTTCGGGGCGCCGGGCGCACCGCAGCGGCCGGGCGCCGGGGACGGGGCGCCTGCGGTGGAGGCGGCGGAGGCGGCAGAGGCGAGGAACCCTGCGGCGAAGGCCCCGGAGGCGAAGGCCCCGGAGGCGGAGGCCGCTGTGGCCGCGGAGAAGCCCGGGGGACATGCCAAGGCTGCGGGCGGCGCCGCGTCGAGGGGCGGCGCCAAGTCCGCTGCCGCGCCCGCACGTTCACGCACCACCCGGGCACGGAAGGCGACCGGCGCGGCCGCCCAGCAGGGCAAACGGCCCGGACCGGGCTCCGGCTCCGGCTCCGGCGGCAAGGGCAGCTCGGACCGCTCGGATGACGGCAGGGAGAGCTGAGTCGGGGTGCGGGGAACGGGGGGAGCCGAAGGCATGGGCAGCGGCAGCGGCAAGGGTGCGGGCATGGCGGCGGGCGGGACGGACGGTGCCGCGCTGTCCGCGGCCGTAGGGGCCGTACTGGCGCGGGTGGACGCGCACGCCGCGCGGACCGGCGGCACAGGCGGCGCGGCGGACGCGGCCCCGGCCGACGCCGCCGCGGCCGCCCCCGACTCCCCCGCACCCCCGGCCCGAACGGCCCCGGCCGCCCCCTCCCCCGCCGGCCCGCCCGCGGCCCTCCCCGCCCTCGACGCCCTGACCTCCTGCTTCGGCCTGAGCTCCTTCGAACGGGAGATCGTCCTGCTCGCCGCGGCGGCCGAACTGGACCCGACGGCCGGCGCCCGCTGCGCCGCCGCGAGCACCGACCCCGGCCACACCTACCCCACCTTCGCCCTGGCCCTGGCCGCGCTCGACGACCCGCACTGGAGCGCCCTGACCCCCGTCGCCCCCCTGCGCCGCTGGCGCCTGATCGACCTGGACGACGAGACCCGCCTGACCACCACCCGCCTCCGCCTCGACGAACGCATCCTGCACTTCCTGGCGGGCTCGCCGTATATGGACGCCAGGCTGCACGGGCTGCTGCGCCGCACCACCGCGCCCGGCTCCCTGCCGCCCTCGTACGACGCGGCCGCGCACCGGGTCGCCGCGGGCTGGGCGGGCACCGGCCCCGACAGCCCCCTGCGCGTCGAACTGGTCGGTGCCGACCTCCGCAGCCGCGCCGACATCGCGGCGGCCGCCGCGCGCCGCTCGGGCCTGGGCCTGTACTCCATGGCCGCCGACGACATACCGACCGACGCCGCCGAGCGCGACCGGCTCGCCCGCCTGTGGCAGCGGGAGGCCGTCCTGCTCCCCGCCGCCCTGCTCATCGAGGTCGGCGAGCTGGACCGCGAGCAGCACGCCGCGGCCGACGCGTTCATCGCGGGCGCGGCCGTGCCCCTGGTCGTCTCCAGCCCGGACCCGCGGCAGACCGGCCATCCGCGCGGCGAGCGGGTGACCGTCCCCAAACTCTCCGACGAGGAGCAGCTCGGCCTGTGGACGGACGCCTTCGCGGACGTCCCCGAGGTAACGGACCGTCACATTCAGGGCCTGGTGGCCCAGTTCCAGCTTCCGCCGCACGTGGTGCGGTCGGCCGCCGCCGCCGTACGCCGCGACCTGCCGGACGCGGACGCGTCCCACGCCGCCCAACTGGCCTGGCAGGCGGGCCTGACCGAGGCCCGGATGGGCCTGGACGAACTCGGCCGCCGCATCGAACCGCGGGCCGGCTGGGACGACCTGGTGCTGGCCGACCGGCAGCGGCGCATCCTCCAGGAGATCGTCGCCCACGTACGCCAGCGCAGCACCGTCTACCAGGACTGGGGCTTTGCGAAGGCGCTGCGCAGCGGCCTGGGCGTCACCGCGCTCTTCGCGGGCGGCTCCGGCACCGGCAAGACCCTGGCCGCCGAAGTCATGGCCGGGGAACTGGGCCTCGACCTCTTCGTCATCGATCTCTCCCAGGTCGTCAGCAAATACATCGGCGAGACCGAGAAGAACCTCAGCCGCGTCTTCGACGCCGCCGAACGCGGGGGCGCGCTGCTCCTCTTCGACGAGGCGGACGCCCTCTTCGGCAAGCGCAGCGAGGTCAAGGACAGCCACGACCGCTACGCCAACCTGGAGGTCAGCTACCTCCTGATGCGCATGGAGGCGTACCGCGGCCTGGCCGTCCTCACCACCAACATGAAGAAGGCCCTGGACTCCGCGTTCCTGCGCCGTATCCGTTTCGTCGTCGACTTCCCCTTCCCGGGCGAGAAGGAGCGCGCGGAGATCTGGAGCCGGGTCCTGCCCGCCCAGGCCCCCATGAAGGGCATCGACCCGTCCCTCCTCGCACAGCTCACCGTCGCCGGCGGCTCGATCCGCAACATCGCTCTCTCGGGGGCCTTCCTGGCCGCGGAGGAGGGGGACCGCCTCCAGATGCGTCACATGCTGGCGGCGGCCCGCACCGAGTACCTGAAGCTGGAGCGCTCCTTGACACCGTCGGAGGTCCACGGATGGGTCTGAACGAGCAGCCGCCCGAGCCGCCACGCTCCTTCCGCATCGACATCGGCGAGCTGGTCCTGGACGGCTTCGACGCCCGGGTGGACGCGGGCCGCGTATCGGCCGCGTTCCAGGCCGAGTTGGCGCGACTGGTGCACGAGCGCGGGGTGCCGCTGGCGGCGGCCGACGGTGCCGCCGTGTCACTGGACGGGCTCGCCGGGCTGCCGCCGCTGCCCGCGACCACCTCTCCCGCACGGCTGGGCGAGGCGCTGGCACGGGCGGTGCACGCGGGGCTGGCGGGGCGGGGGGAGGCACGATGAGTACGGCACGGTCCTCGACGCAGGACACCCGGTCGGCCGCCGAGGCCAAGCGCCGCAAGCGCAGGGAGCGGGCGGCCACGTCCCGTACGCCGGAGCCCAAGGACATCGTCAGCGGCGCCGGGCAGCCCCTGGACGTGGGGGTCCGCCGCGAGCTGGAGGAGCAGCTCGGCCACGACTTCAGCCGGGTCCGCCTGCACACCGACCGCGATTCCGGGCAGCTGGCGGAGCTGATGGGCGCGGACGCCTTCGCGGTCGGCCAGGACATCTTCTTCCGCGAGGGCGCCTTCCGCCCGGGAACGGCGGACGGGCAGCGGCTGCTGGCCCATGAGCTCCTGCACACCGTCCAGAACCCGCACGGCCTGGGCGCGTTGCGGGCCGGGCGCGACCTGGGCTCGGTCAGCCTTCCCCAGGAGGCGGTCGAGCGGGAGGCGGAGTCGGCGGCGCAGGAGACCGTACGGGCGGCGCTGGCCGGGTCGGTGCGTGCCGAGGCGCCGGGCGCGGAGATCGAGCCGGGGCAGGCCACGCCCGGCTGGCTGCGCTATGCGACGGTCGACGCCGACCGCCGGCGTTTTGAACTGCTGGACCCGGCAACGCTGGTGGACCGCCTCGCCCATGGTGTCCTCCGCTCGCTGCGCGGTGACCCGGAGGACCTTTCGGGCCGGGTACGCCTGCAACTGGCCCGGCTGGCGCCGGAGGTGCAGGAACGTGTGCTGGACCGGCTGGAGGCACGGCTGCCGACGCCCGCCCTGGAGCGGCTGTACGAGCTGGTCGAGGAGGCCGAGCAGGCGGGTGCGCTGCCGCTGGACGCGGCCGCGGCCCCCGAAGCCGTCCCCGACGAGGCCGAGACGCTGCGGCAGGAGCGGGCGCAGCGGGCGGCCGCCGAACGGAGCGAGCGCGCGCAGGCGGAGAAGGAGGGCGACGACCGGCGCACGCGCGAGCGGCAGCGCAAGGACTCCGATCCGGCCGGCGACGGGGGTGCCGTGGAGCGGGGCGGTCCGTCCCGGTCCGCTGCGGGCGGCCCGTCGAAGGCCGCTGCACCGCAGACGGCGGCGGCGGAGTCCGGGCAGCCGGTGCACGGGACCGGGGAGACGGCCGGGGAGCAGCAGGAGTCGAGGGCCCAGGAGAAGCAGCAGGACACCGGCGCCGCCCGACAGCGCTCGCAGAAGGACGCGGCGGGCGCGGCCGGCGGGCAGGAGGAGGACCGCCAGGACGCCGGCCGGCAGCCGGAACAGGCTGCCGAGCACGGGGCGGAGGGCGGCGGGGACGAGCGTGCGGACCAGGCCGCCGAGGAGCGGGGGGCCGGTCCGGAGGACCTGGACAGGAGCGCCGAGGAGCCCGGCGAGAAGGACCGGACCGGCCGGGGCGTCGGCGGTGACCGCCGCGCCGGGGACCCCCGGAACGAAGAGGACGCCGACGACGAGCCGCTGGGGCTCCAGGAGGAGTCGGCGGACCTCGACGAGGACGCCGGGGACGACGGCACCGAGGACGGCGACGAGGACGACGCCCTGGACGCCGCGGACGACGAGACGGACGACGGGGCGGACGGCGAGGCGGCGGGGGACACCGGCGACTCGCTGCCCGAAGACGGCCTCGACGGCTCCGCCCGTGCCGCGGCGAACGGGACGCACGCGCAGAACACGGCCGGCGGCGGGCGGGACGGCGCTCCCGGTGTCCGCACGTCCCCGGCCGACGAGGACCGGGCGGCGGACCTGCGGCAGGCGGAGAGCGAGGCGGGCGGAGCCGGTGCGGGGGCGGCCCCGCCGGAGAACGCGTCCGGTGATCGGCTCTCCGCTGACCTCCAGACCGGCACGTCCGTCGAGCAGGAGATCGGCCCCGAGCCGGAGGAGTCGGCGGACGACAGGACCGGTGAGGAGCCGGGCGAGAACCTCACGGACCCGGCCGATGCCGACGACGCCGAGCGGGAGCGGGAGCAGGCGGCGGAGCGCAGGGAGGACGCGGAGGCCAAGCGGCGCGACGAGGCGGCCCGTGCGGCCACCGCCGGGTCGGGCGGGGCGGGCTTCGGCGGTGGTGCGGGCGCGACGGGGCAGCTGGCGAAGTCCGACGAGGACGCGCGCCGCCAGGCCGTCAGTACGGCTTCGGCGTCCTCGGCCACGGGTGCCGGCGACGGGAAGAGCGCGGCCGGCGGCCCGGGCGGCGCCGCGGACGCGGGAGTCCAGGCGGCACGCACGGGTGAGGCGTCCGGTGCGGACACCGGCACGGCATCCGGTGCCCCGGGCGGCCCGGCCGCCGACCGGGCCGCGGGCACGGCGCGCGGCAGCTCGGCCCCGGGCGGCTCCGCTTCGGGCGGCTCCGCCTCCGGCGGCGCGGTCCCGGCCGCGGGCGAGCAGCCCAAGGACGACCTCGCGACGAAGGACGCCACCGAGGGAAAGGGCGCCACCGAGGCGAAGGACGCCCCGGCGACGCAGGACGTCACCGAGGGGAAGGGGCCCGCGACCACGCCGGGTTCACCGGCCGGCCCCGACACGGTCTCCGCCGCGGGCTCCTCCTTGGCGCCGAAGCTCCTCTCGGGCAGTGGCTCCGCCGGGGCCGGGTCCGCGGGGGCGCCGGCCGCGGGCGGCGCACCCGCGGCAGCGGGGGCTCCCCGGTCCGCGGCGGCGAAGCCCGCGGTGCGGCCGAACGTCGCGGGGCCCAAGCGGCAGGCGGCCAGGCAGGCGGCGAAGGCCGCGGGCCGCCGTGGGGGCGGCGGCGGTGGCACAAGCGCCCGTAGCGCTCCGGCTCCGGCACCTGCACGAGGCGGGGGCGGCGGTGGCGGTCGTGGCGCCGCGTCCGGCGCGACGAAGCCGAAGAAGGAGGCTCCGGCCCCCGACGTCTCCAAGGGCACCCCCGAGTCGGGACTGGCCACGGCGGCCGGGCTCAAGCCGCACATCGCGCTGGAGACGCTCAAGGGCGTCGACGGGGCGGTGGGCCACTCGGTCGGCAAGGAGCGTGCGGCGCTGCGCAAGGCGCCGCCGAAGACGGAGCGGCCGTCCGGCTCGCCGAAGACCGTGCCGGGAGGCCCGAAGGCCGCAGCTCCGGGGACGTACACCAACGCCAAGGTCTCCCGTACCGAGGCCGCGCAGGGCAGGACGCCGGAGATCGACGGCGAGCAGCGGCCGGAAGGCGAACCGCCGACCGCGGACATGCCGGAGCCGAGCTGGTGGGACATCGGCGTGACGATCGGCGCCAAGCTGCTGGGGAAGCTCCTCAAGGAGCTCCTCCCGCTGGACGACCTGATCGACTCGATCCTCGAACTGCCCACCGCGGACGAGGGGATGCAGGGCACCAGGGTCGGCGACGCCCCCGGGCTGCCGCTCCAGGACGACTCCGACCCGCAGCGTACGGACGAGCAGGGGCAGAAGCTCGACGAGCGGAAGAACGAACTGCACCGGTCCGGCCGCGAGGACGCCGCCCGGCCGATGGGCGAGGACCAGATCTACCCCGACGTCCCCCGCGAGACCCTGACCGGCAAGGTACTCGGCGGCAAGGGCAGGAAGGCCGGCACGGCGGGCGGGCGCAAGGCCCCCGCCGGCGGCATACCGGTCGAGTCCGCCTCCGCCGTGGCCGAACACGACCGGGGCCCGCAGATCCAGGCGGGCTTCGGCAGCGGCCGGCAGAAGATGACGGACGAGCGCCGGGCCAAGGACCGGAAGGCCAGGGACGACCGGCAGAAACACGACCGGGACCTGAAGCGGGAGGTCGACGCCAGCGGCAAGGCCCAGGCCGGCGAGCGCGAGAAGGGCCAGTCCGAGATCTCCGGCCACCGCGACAAGTGGCGCAAGGAGCAGGACGACAAGGTCGCGGAGATCGACGGCAAGAAGGGCAAGCGGTACGACGAGGTCCGCGGAAAGATCAAGAAGCGGGAGAAGGAGACCGACGACCACGTCGAGGAGCGCACCAAGAAGGACAACGAGCAGATCAAGAGCCACCACACCGGCGCGAAGGAGAAGGCGGAGCAGAAGAAGAAGGACAGCAAGGACAACGCCGACAACTGGCTCGACGGAGCGATCAACGAGCTCAAGTCCTGGTTCAAAGAGATCAAGAACGCGATCAAGGGGTTCTTCGAGGAGGCACGGAAGGCCGTCACCGGCCTCATCGACAAGTTCAAGACCGAGGTCTTCAAGTTCATCGACAAGGCCCGCAACTGGGTCGTCGACCGGATCAACGAGTTCGCCGACGGTCTGATCGCCCTCGGTGACGAACTCCTCGCCGACTACCCGGCGATGCGCGACAAGTGGCGCAACACCATCAACGGCGCGCGCAACTACGCCGTACGGAAGGTCAACGAGGCGGCCGGCGCGCTCAAGAAGGTCGTCGGAGGGCTGCTGGACGGGCTGTCCGACGCGCTCGTCGCGGGGCTGAACGTGCTGGAAGACGGGCTCATGAAGGCCGTCGACATCGCGGAGGGCGCGGTGGTCGGGGCGCTGGAGTTCGCGAAGGGGGTCATCGAGGCCCTCGGCGAATGGGCCGCCATCTTCCACGACATCGTCTCCGACCCCGGCGGCTGGATCAGCAAGGCGGGCGACGCCGCCCGCACGGGAGCCAGGGAGTACCTCTTCGAGGAGACGAAGGCCGCGGTCAAGAAGTGGATCAACGACAAGATCCAGGAGATCACCGGCCTGTCACCCGAAGACTTCCAGGCACTGATCGAAGGCAATGTCACCGCCGAGGAGATGGGCAAGATGGCCTGGGAGGCGGCCCTCCCGCAGCTTCCCCTGATCATCGGCGAACTGGTCGTCAAGCAGGTCGTGGCCAAACTGATCCCCGGCGCCGGCTGGGCCATGGCCGTCATCGACGCCCTCAAGACCGCCTGGGGCGCGCTCAGCGAGATCCTGGCCGCGTTCGGCCTCTTCATGGACTTCCTCAAGGCGGTCAAGAGCGGGAACGCGGCACGCCCCTTCGCCAAGGCCGTCGCGGCCGGTGTCGTCGCCCTCCTGGAGCTGATCTACCAGGCCCTGGTCCACGGCATCCAGAAGTACATGGGCAAGGTCACCGGCAAGCTCGGCGAGATGCTCAAGAACATCCGCAGCAAGCGGAAGCCCGGCGGGCAGGACGGTCCGGACGGGCCCGGCGCACCCGGCAGGCCCGGCCACCACGACCGGCCGGGCGGGGACGGCCGCCCCGGCAGCGCCGACCGGCCCGGTCCGACGGCCGACAAGCCCGGCCCCACCGACAAGCCCAACCAGCGCCCGGTCCCGCGCAAGCCCTCCCCGGACAAGGCCTCCCGCCCGCAGGAGGGCCCCCGCCTCACCAAGCGCCCCTCCCCCGAGAAGAAGCCGCGCCCGGAACACCGGCCCCAGCCCAAGTCGAAGAAGAAGCCCGACGAGCACGAACGCCGCGAGGACGGCCGCGAGGTCAACGCCGCCCGCCGCCGCGCCCGCGACGCACAGCGCAAGCAGCACGACGACGACAAGCCCCGCCTCACCAAGCGCCGCGGCCCGGCCCGCGACACCCTCCGCAAGAACCGCCCCGACAGGAAGCGGGACGACGACAGGACCCAGGACCCGCTCCGCAAGAAGAAGCAGGACGCCAAGAAGCCCGACCTCAGAAAGAACAAGCCCACCGCCAAGAAACCGCGCCGCCGCCCCGATTCCCGCACCCGCCGCACCCTCCGCCGCGCCCGCCAGACCATCAAGTCCGCCCTCAACCGCGCCCGCCGCGCCGCCCGCCGCCTCTTCGGCAAGGGCCGCAAACTCACCCGCAAACTCAACAACCGGGCACATCGGCTGAGGCAGCAGTGGCGACGCCGGCGGGACCGGATACGGCGCAACCGTGAACGGCGGCGCGACCGGGCCAGGCGGGAGCGGCAGAACGAGGTGGAGATCAAGCGGCCGACCGTCCCCTTCCGCGACGAAACCGGTGAGTTCCACACGCTGCAGTTCGACGGCGGCCAGAACCAGGACCTCTCCATACACAGCACACCGAAAGAGGTCCCTCCCTTCATCGCCGACTGGACGTCGGACATCAAGAAGCAGATAAGAGAGCAGGGAACAACAGCCGAGCTGAGCGAGCAGTTGGAGCACATCAGGCTGATCGAGAGATGGCACCGGGTGGCGGAAAGCATGGAAGAGCGGATCCCCAAGCGCACTCCGAAGAATTCAGTCAAAAACTGGAAGCCGGCCCGTAAACGCCTTCGGTCAGCCATGGACGCGGTAGCCAGGCACGCCAAGGAGCGACGCTACTACGGTCTCCCCAAGTACCTGGAGCCACAGAACTACAAAGACGCCCGAGCGGACCGCATCAAGGGGCAGTTCATACAAGAATCCACAAAGACGGTGTTCGGCGGCCCGGGACAGATCGCAAAGGATGCGAGCCCGGGAATGCCGCCCGGCTGGAGCTACATCGAGGACAAAACCCTCGGGACGGGTTCCGCCTGGGTGCGCATGCACCTCCTGCCTGAACGAATGGGCGGCCTGGCAAAGGGAAACAACCTGGTCCCGGCCCGCGGGCCGGAGACCAACGGTGAGTTCTTCCGGGAGATCGAGAACCCCGCTTACCAGGCGATACCGAAGAAGAACAGAATCATCTGGTACGAGGCGACGGTGAAGTTCGGCCACCCACCTCACCCGGAGCCGGAATTCGCAGACTTCCCCAAACACATCCACGCCGCGTACGGCGGATACAAGAAAATCAAAGGGACAGGAGAGGAGCGCAGCGACTGGGAAGAGCTCACCACGCCCATCGACCAGCACAGCGATCCCGTCGAGCCGCCCGGCCAGGACGAAGGTGGAACCCTCGCGATCAACACGACGGGCCACGTCAACATCGAGCGGCTGCTCAAAGTCAAACGCAGCCTCGCGGATCACCTCATCGCGGCACGCGACCTTCACGGCGGTTTCGACGATGTAGACGACGTCAGGGACGGTATGAACGAGTACCGGAAGACCCTGACGGGCCCCAACGCCCTGCCCGTGGCAAAACTCAACGCCATGATCAGTGAGCTCGCCGCCCTGCAGATCGCCAAGAAGGTCAACTGGAAAAAGAAGGGGGCACAGTGAACTTCAGCGGCGACTTCCGGCACCCGTTCGAAGAACGCAGCGCCAGAGCATTGCAAGAGATCAGCGACTGCTCCGCACTCAGCGTTTCAGCGGCACAGTTCGGCAAGATATCCAGATCCCGGGAAGAATCTGACCGTGTCTTCGACAACCTCGCAGAGCTGGACGACATGCCCCTCAGCTCGGGGGTCAGGGACCACTACTTCCGGTTCAACGAGATCGAAGCGTACTGGCGATCACCGGACCGGGATCTGGAACTGGTCGGCGAAATCCATCTGACCCACCTGTCGCGAAGCATCGTGGAGAACCGCCTGCATCTCATCTGGGCAGGCGAGAGCGACCGGGAGCGCGAACTCCACAAAGAGCTGAGATTCTTCGATGACACACCGCGCACCGGATCCGGACATATGACCTTGCTGCGCGCCGAACCCGGCACCACGGACCCCGAAATCTGGTTCTTCGACATGCGGCAGGGAGCCATGCCCATGGACCTGGACTACGGGTCCTATCTCGACACCCTGCTCATCACAAAAGGCACCATCGGCTGGCAGTACCTGTACTGCGAAACGGGGCCGGGCGATCCGGGGTTCGCGCCGGTCTCCCGTGGACTGAGTCACATGCTGGAGACCTTCCCGCGGCTCTTCCCCGATTACGACTATTCGGAACTCCAGGCCCGCCTCCGGGAGCGCATATGACCCGCTACGCCGACATCCCCAAGCCCATCCGCTCCGGAATCGTCATCGTCGACCCGGAGCTCGGCACGCCCCGGCGCATCATCGTGTTGCAGTTCAATCCGGACACGCTGGAGCGGTCCGTGTCGCCGCAGGCTGCGGGCGGGGAGGGGGGCGGCGGTGGCGGGGACAGCGGGGGTGACCGGAATGAGGCGCTGAGGCTGAAGGGGCCGGCGCAGGAGACGTGGAAGTTCACCGCGGAGATCGACGCCACCGATCAGCTGGATGTGGCGGCGCCGCACGGGATTCATCCGCAGCTGGCCGTGCTGGAGATGCTGGTGCAGCCGACCACCGCGCAGCTTCGCGCCGCCTCGCGCCTCAGCAAGAAGGGGACGATCGAGATCAGTCCCATTGAGATGCCGCTGACGCTGTTCACCTGGGGAAGCAAACGCGTCATGCCCGTCCGGCTCACCGAGTTGTCGGTGAACGAGTCGGCGTTCGACGTCAATCTGAACCCGATTCGGGCCTCGCTCAGTATCGGAATGAAGATTCTGACGGTGAGTGATCTGCCGGCCGGGCACCGGGGGGCCGAGTTGTACCTCGCGCACCTGGCGCAGAAGGAGCAGCTGGCGCGGACCGCGCGGGGTGGGAGTTTCGCGGCGCTCGGGCTTGGCGGGAGGGGGATCTGAGCGTGATCGAGCCGTATGAGCGGGCGTTGGACGACGTTCCGGGGGCGCATCCGTATCCGCGGAGCAGCCGGTATCACGGGGTGGAGATCGGCGTGCACCGGGCGGCCGACGGGACCGAAATCCGGTATGCGAAGCGGCGGTTGCTGCCGCCGTTGCCGGAGGCCGCGGACGAGGGGACGGTGGCGCATACCGTCAGTGCCGGTGAGCGGGCCGATCAGCTCGGGCAGCGGTACTTCGGGGATCCGGGGCAGTGGTGGCGGATCGCCGATGCCAATCCCGCGCTCGATCCGCGGGAGTTGACGGACGAGCCGGGCGAGCAGATAGCCGTTCCGCTGCCGGGGGGATTCCCGGGCGGTATGGGCGGGCCGGGTGTGCGGAATGGCTGAGGAACCGGTCGGGCGGGGCCCGATTCATGTGTCGCTGTTTATGGGGCCGAAGTCGGCGCGGCCCGTCCCGCCCGAGGTGACGGAGGCGTTGCTGTCGGCGCAGATCACGAGTACGGCGGGTGAGCGGAGCGGGTTTCAGATCGCGTTCGATCTGACCAAGAAGGGGGCGATCGTCCAGCGGCTGCTGCCCGAGGGGTTCTTCGATCCGAAGACCCGGGTGATTGTGGCGGTGGCGATCAAGGGGACGCCGTTTGTGCTGCTGGACGGGCTGATCGTGCGGCAGGAGGTGGGGGCCAGCAATCAGCCGGGGCAGACGACGCTGACGGTGACCGGTGAGGACCTCACCTTGCTGATGGATCTGGAGGAGCGGACGGACCGGTATCCGAATCTGGCGCCGTCGCAGCGGGTCGAGCGGATTCTGGGGAAGTACGCGGATTACGGGATCGACGCGCGGATCATCCGGGAGCAGATTCCGCAGCCGCCGCGGGAGCAGGTGCGGGTCGATTACCAGGTGGGGACGGACCTGCAGTACGTCAATGAGCTGGCCGGGGCCAACGGGTACACGTTCTACCTCGACCCGGGGCCGGTGCCCGGGAAGTCGACCGCGTTCTGGGGGCCCGAGCAGCGGCTGGGGCAGCGGCAGCACGCGTTGAACGTGAACATGGACGTCAACTCGACCGTGGACCAGCTGACGTTCGCCTATGACGGGACGGCGAGGGAGGAGCCGCAGGCGCGGGTGCAGGACCCCGTGACGCGGCGGGCGCCGCTGCTGGCGCAGCCGGACATCAGTCCGCTGCGGCCGCCGCTGGGGCGCCGGGCCTCGCCCGCGCTCAAGCGGAAGACGCTGGGCGGGACCGCCAAGCGGGACGAGGCGATCGCGAAGGCCGAGGCGCTGGGCAGGGCGGCGACGTCCGCCGATGCCGTTTCGGGGTCGGGGTCGCTGGATGTCAATCGGCATGGATATGTGCTGCGGCCCCGGGAGTTGGTCGGGGTGCGGGGTGCCGGGGTCACCTATGACGGCGATTACTACGTGAAGAGCGTGACGACCAATATCCGGCCGGGCTCGTATCAGCAGAACTTCACGCTGTCGAGGGAAGGGCTGATTGCGCGCAGCGGCACCGTAAGGCCGTAACCCCCCCGGCCCCCTAATCCCACTCATAAGAGCAAACAGCACTCACTAGATCCAGGAGATGCAGGAATGGCCGGCGGACCCAATAACCGCTTTCTCGGGAAGTTTCGTGGCCGGGTGGTGGACAACAACGATCCGACGGGGCGGGGGCGGCTGATCGTCCAGGTTCCGGATGTGCTCGGCGACGAGCCGTCCACGTGGGCGCTGCCCTGTTTTCCGTTCACCGGGCCGCAGGCGGGGCAGGTGGTCGTGCCGTCGGTCGGGGCGGGTGTGTGGGTGGAGTTCGAGCAGGGCGAGCCCAGTTATCCGATATGGGTGGGGTGCTGGTACGGCAGCCGGGAGGAATTGCCGGAGGACGCGCGGACCGACCCCCCGGGGGCGCATCCGGTGGTGATGCAGACGCCCGGGAAACACAAGATCGTCATGTCGGACGTGCCCACGAACGGAATTCTGCTGCAGGCACCGGGCGGCGCCTACGTGAAGATCGATGCGGCGGGTGTCCATATCAGCAATGGGCACGGTGCGTCGATTTCGATGGTCGGAGATCAGGTCGATATCAACGAGGGCCGGTTGACGGTTCCCAAGAGGCGCTGAAAAGGAACGGGGAGGGGGCAGGACGATGGCGAGCGGGAATCTCGTGCACGGCGGCGTCGTGATCAGTTGTCCGCACGGCGGGCGGGTGGTGTCCACAGGATCCGGGGGGTCCGGAGGGTCCGGACGGTCCGGGGGCGCGCGGGGCGGTGTGCGGATCGACGGCGCGCCGGTGGCCACCGCCGCGGACCTTTTCACGGTCGGCGGATGCGCGCACAGCGTCGACGGACGTCCGCAGCCGTGCACCGGCGTCCGGTGGACGCCGGACGCCGGCTCGGACTGCGTACGCGTCGACGGGGTGCCGGTGCTGCTGGACACCGCGGCGGCGATGTGTTTCAGCGCCGGGCTGGTGCCGCAGGGCCCGCCGGTCGTGGCGTCCGTCCCTCACAGCCAGCGGGGCCACCAGGGGGTTTCCAGCCGATGAGGACCACAAGGCAGGTCCGTACCGAGATCGCGTTCCCGTTCCGGGCCGACCGGAGGGGACGGACCGCGCATGCGGACCACGACGACCATGTGCGGGATCTGATCGAGCAGTTGCTGTTCACCAGTCCCGGTGAGCGGGTGATGCGGCCGGACTTCGGGTGCGGGCTGCTGGAGCTCGTCTTCACGCCGAACAGCCCGGAGCTGGTGTCGGCGCTGGAGCTGTCCGTGCAGGCGTCGCTGCAGCGGTGGCTGGGGGACCTCATCGAGGTCGAGTCGCTGGACGTGGTGAGCGAGGAGAACGTCGTACGGGTCCATCTGCGCTATGTGGTGCGCTCCACCGAGAGCCGGCGCGACGAGGTGTTCGAGGGACGGGGCGAGGGATGAGTGAACAGCACGGCGTGGCCGCCGAGTTGACCTGCCGCGGCGACGGGCGTCGCGGACGCGTCAGGGCGGCGCGTCTCAACGGCGTCGACGCGGTGGAGGCCGCCGACGACGGGGTGACGCTGACCGTCACCTTTCTCGGCAAGGCGCCGCACGGACTGGGACCGCAGAACGTCCGCATCGACGGCGGGCGCCGGATCACCGGGCTTAAGGCCCTGGAGGTCCGCGTCGAGCGGGAGGAGGACCCCGAGCTCGACGACCGGCTGCTGGTGACGCTGGACCGGACCGGGGACACCACCCGCTACCGGCTCTCCCTCGTCGAGGCCGATCCGTACGGCCGGCCGGGCACCGAACCGTACGAGGGCTTCGACCAGCGGTACTTCAGCCAGGACTTCTCCTTCCGGCCCGACTGCCCCAGCCCCTTCGACTGCGGCGAAGAGCCCTGTGCCGGGGACCCGGGCGCGGGCGGCCACCCGGACACCTTCCCGCCGGCCCCCGTCATCGACTACACCGCCCGCGACTACGACACCCTGCGCCGGCTCGTCCTGGACCGGCTGCGGCTGACCACCCCCGACTGGGTCGAACGCAACCCGGCGGACCTGGGGACGACGCTGGTCGAGATGCTCGCCCACACCGCCGACCAGATCAGCTACCAGCAGGACGCGGTGGCCACGGAGGCGTATCTCGACACGGCGCGGCGGCGGGTGTCGGTACGGCGGCACGTACGGCTCATCGACTATCCGATGCACGACGGGTGCAGTGCGCGGGCCTTCGTGTCCGTGGAGGCCGCGGACGAACTCACGCTCCTTGCGGGCGAGTTCCGGTTCGCGGCCGTCGACACCAGGACGTACGGCCCGCGCGACCGGCCGGAGGCCGGCACCGTCATCGACGACCGGGACCTGGCGGTGCTCGACGAGCGCGGCGCGGTGGAGGTCTTCGAGCCGGTCCTGCGGGACGCGCCGCTGCGCCTGCTCCCCCAGCACAACGCCATCCGGCTGTGGACCTGGGGCGGGGAGGTCTGCGCCCTGCCCAAGGGGGCCACCGGCGCGACGCTGCGGGACGAGTGGGCCGACGACGGCTGCGAACGCCGCGCGCTGCGCCTGTCCCCCGGTGATCTGCTGCTGTTCGAGGAGGTCAAGGGGCCGCGGACGGGCACGCCCGGCGACCAGGACCCCACCCACCGGCAGACGGTGCGGCTGACGTCCGTCACCCCGGCCGTGGACCGGCTCGACGACCAGCCGGTACTGGAGGTCACCTGGGCGCCGCAGGACGCGCTGGCCTTCGAGCTGCGCCTGTCGACGCGCGGCGGACCCCACTGCGCGGTCGTCGAGGACGTCAGCGTGGCCCGCGGGAACGTCGTACTGGTCGACCACGGGCGGTCGCTGACCTTCGGGGCGGCCGCCGACGAAACCGGACCCGAGACGGTCACCGTCCCGCCCGTCCCCGCCGTCCTGCGCCCGTGCGAGCCGCCGGCCTTCGGCTGCGGCGACCGCGAGGGCAGCGGCAACGCCCCCGCGCGCACCCTCAACGCCCTGCTGGAGAAGACCGCTTGCCACACGCCGCTCACCCCCGGCGACATCCGTGCGCTGTTCACCGCCGTCGGCCGGGAGGCGGCCGCACGGGCCGGGCTCGGGCTGGAGCTGGCCGGGCAGCGGCGCGAGAAGGTCGTCCCCGGCACCGTGCACGCGCAGGCCGAGGCGCTGCGCACGCTCCTCGCACAGTCCGTCTACCCGGGCATCGCGCCGCGCTTCCGGCCGGTGCTCCAGCGCTCCCCCGTCGCCCAGACGGTGCCCTTCCCGCAGCCCGCGCACGTGGCCGCGGGGCAGGCCGGCCGGCTGGCGGGCATACCGGAACGGGTGCGGGCGCGGCTGGTGGAGCTGTGGCGCAGCGCCCGGGACCACGACGGGCTGTCGGACGGTGAAATCGCCGAGCTGGCCGTGGTCTTCGGCCTCAGGACCCTCGAACGGTTCGAGCTGCGCCGCCATCCCGTACGGGCACTGCGCGATTTGCTGCACCGCCGCGACCGGCTGCTGGCCGCCAAGCTGCGCCGCCTGGCGGTGCTGACCGCGCGAGCCGGGGCGGGCACGGTCCTGGACGGGCGGACCGCCTGGGAGATCGCGCACAGCTGGGGCCCGGCGTACGCGGCGGGGCTCGATCCCCACGAGCCGGTGCTGCACGGCCCGGCCGCCGACGCCCTGCGGCCCGATCCGCGCGCCGCGCTGCCCGCCGTACGCGTCCAGGACGACGGCGGTGACTGGCTGCCGCGCCGCGATCTGCTCGGCAGCGGCCCGCGCGAGCGGCACTTCGTCGGCGAGCTGGAGGACGGGGGCACCTCCGGCAGCGGGGGCGGGCGGATCGCGCTGCGCTTCGGCGACGGCCGGTACGGTGCCCGGCCCGAGCCCGGCAGCCGGCTGACGCTCCACTACCGGCTGGGCGGCGGCACGGCGGGCAACGTCGGCGCCGAGGCGATCAACCACCTCGTCCTGAGCCGGGACCCGCAGGCCTCCGGCGCCGCCGACCCGATGCCGGTGGCCGGTGTGCGCAACCCGCTGCCCGCCACCGGCGGCATGGCACCGGAGCCCGTCGAGCAGGTGCGGCAGCTCGCGCCGCTGGACCTCAAACGGACCCGGCTGCGGGCCGTGACCGCCGCCGACTACGCGGAACTCGCCTCGGCGCTGCCCGGCGTACAGCGTGCCGCGGCCGAGATCCGCTGGACCGGCAGCGTCCAGGAGGCGCATATCGCCATCGACGCGGCGGGGACCGGCGAGCCGGGCCCCGCGCTGCTGGACTCGGTCGCCCACGCGCTGGAGAGCTACCGGCGCATCGGGCACGACCTGGTCGTGGCGCCGGCCCGGACGGTGCCGGTGGACCTGGCCGTCGAGGTGTGCGCCGAGCCGGGGCACCAACACGGGCAGATCGCGGCCGAGTTGACGCGCGTACTGGGCAACGGCCGGCTGCCGGGCGGCGGCCTCGGCTTCTTCCACCCGGACGCGCTGACGTTCGGCGAACCGGTGCGGCTGAGCCGTCTGACCGCGGTGGCCGCGGCCGTCCCCGGTGTGCGCAGCGTACGGGTGACCCGGCTGCAACGGCTCTTCTCTCAGGAACACACGGACAACAGAGCACTGGAGGACGGTGTGCTGCGGCTCGGTCCGCTGGAGATCGCGGTGTGCGACAACGACCCGGAGCGGCCGGAGAACGGCCGCCTGGCGATCCGGCTCGCGGGAACCCAGGAGCACGGAGGTACCCGATGAACGCGTCGAACTGCGGATGCGGCTGCACGGGCCGGGGCGGCCACGACGAGCGCCGCGCCCCCGACGCCCTCTACAACCCGCCGGGCCGCACCGCCCTGCACTACCGCGTCGGCGACCACGGCACGTTCCTCGCCGCGATGCTCGACCGGCTCGCCTCACCGGCCTACCCGGCGCTGCGCGGCCTGACCGTGCGGACAACGGACGACCCGGCGATCGGGCTGCTGGACGCCTGGGCGGTGCTCGGTGACGCGCTGACCTTCCACAGCGAACGGATCGCCGACGAGGGCTATCTGCGGACCGCCAACGAACACCGGTCGCTGGCGCTGCTCGGGCGGCTGGTCGGACACCGGCCGCGGCCCGGTGTCGCCGCCGACACCCACCTCGCGTACACCCTCGACAAGGACCCGCACGAGCCGTATGGGGGCACCTCCCTGCTCGAGCGGAGCCGAGAGCTTGGGGGACTGCCGGTGGTCATCCCGCGCGGGGCGCGCAGCCACAGCGTGCCCGCCGCCACCGGCGAGGAGTCGCAGACCTTCGAGACGGCGGAGGATCTGACGGCGCGCTGGGCCTTCAACGACCTGAAGGTGCGCCGGCGGCGGCCGGCCCTGCTGGTCCCCGAGGACCTGGCGAAGCGGTCGGAACTGTTCGTCGCGGGCACGTCGGCGTCGCTGCAGACCGGCGACCAGCTGCTCTTCGACTTCGGCGGGGACCGCCAGCTGCTGCTGCCGGTCGCGAAGGTGCGCATCGACCGGGACGAGGACCTCACCGCGATCGGCCTGCCACGGTCCGCGCCGCCCACCCTCAAGGAGCTGGTCGACGAGCTGCGGCAGTGGATCACCGAGCCGCAGGACGACGGCGACCCGGATGACCCCGACGAGCCGGGGCCGCCCACCCCCCGGACGCCGAACCCGCGGCCCGTCAGCAAACTGATCGAGACCTTCGACCGCCAGGTGCTGGCCCCGCTGCGCAAGGACCTCGACGGGGAGGCCGGCACCTCCCCCGCCGCGTTCGCCGAGCGGCTCGCCGGGCCCCATGAGCACCTGGCCGAGGCGCAGGCGCTGGCCGCGCCGTACGAGGAGGTCGCGGCCTGGTTCGAGCAGCTGGAGGCGGTCGTCGGCGAACTGCGGGAACGGGCCGGGGACCTGGACCCGGCGCCCGCGGTGCCCGGCGGGCCGCAGCCGAAGACGGCGTCCGGCGCGGCCCAGCGGGCCTCGGCCCAGGGGGCGTCGGCGCTGGCGGCCCTCCACGCCGTGCTGCCCGCCCTGCGTACCCGCGTCGTCCGTCCGCCGTCCGGCACCCGCACCGGGCACGGCGCCGCCGGCGGGGCCTTCACGTCCGGCTCGGATCTGCCGGCGCGGCTGCTCGCCGCGCTGGATCCGCGGCTCGCGGACGGCATGTACGCGGCGTGGCGGCAGGCCGCGCCGCACGCCCCCGCCGCGCTGCGCGCACTGCTGGCGATGCGGGTGACCGCCGCGCCCTTCGGGGCGACGGCGCCGCTGCAGCCCGTACAGGACGACCGGGGCCGGGTCATCCGGCAGTCGGACTGGCCGCTCACCGGCGGCGCGCTGACCGGCATGCGGGTCGTGTTCGACACGGCCGGGAAGGTGCCGGTGAGAGCGGAGTTCCAGCACATCGAACAGACCGGCACCTCGGTGCAGCGCGCCGTGAACCTGCCCTCCGACGAGCCCTTCGACCTCGGCCCCGGCCGCGTCGAACTGTCCACCCGCACCGGCCAGGACCACGATCTGAGCTGGCTGGGCCGCCGCCCCACCGACTCCCAGGAGTCCGGCGTCACCGCCCGGCTGCTGCCCGGCCTGCCCGAACGCACCCTGTTCGTGGCGCGCCCGGACGAGGAGGGCCGGATCGAGGTCGCGGTGCACAACGGCGAGACGAAGACCTGGCACCTCAGGCCGGGCGAGCAGCGGCAGGTCAGGCACGGCGCGTACGAGGTGACGGTGCGCCGCACGCCGGGCAGTGAGCCGCCCGCCGTGGAGATCGGCATCGCCACGGTCCCCGGGCCCGCAGGCCGCCACGTACTGCCGCTGGATTCGGTGCAGGACGGCATCACGGTCGGCAGCTGGGTCGTCGTACGGCGTCCCCGCAAGGGCGCGGGCGGCGACGACGGCATCCCGGGCGACCGGAGGCTGGCGTCCGTCACCACCCGGGTGACGGCCCTGCGCACCGCCGCCTACACCCGCTTCGGCATCACGGGCCGCGGCACCGAGCTGACGCTGGCCGACCCCTGGCTGGACGAGCACGACGTGGTGCTCTCCGCGATCCGGGACACGACCGTGTACGCGGGCGGCGAGGCGCTGCGGACGGCGGACGAGCCGCTGGGCGAGGACGTGCACGGCAACGAGCTGGAACTGGCCGAGCTCCACGACGGGCTGCAGCCCGGCCGCCGCCTCCTCGTCTCCGGTGAACGCACCGACCTCCCCGGCTCCGCCGGGCTGCGCGCCACCGAACTCGCCGTGATCGCCGCGGTCGACCAGCGGCTGGACCCGGACCTGCCGGGCGATCATGTGCACACCGTGCTCACCCTCACCGCCGACCTCGCCCACCGGTACCGGCGCGACACCGTCCGCATCCAGGGCAACGTCGTACCGGCCACCCACGGCGAGAGCCGCGACGAGCCGATCGGCAGCGGCGACGCCGCCCGCACCCACCAGACGTTCGCGCTGTGGCAGTCACCGCTGACCTGGCTGCCGGACGACAACGAGCTGGGCGCCACCCCGGAGCTGGAGGTGCGGGTCGACGGCCTGCTGTGGCACGCGGTGGACAGCCTGGCCGGGCGCGGGCCCCGGGAGCGGGTGTATGTGCGCGGGACGACGGGCGACGGCCGCACGACGGTCACGTTCGGGGACGGGGTGCACGGCGCCCGGCTGCCGAGCGGGCACGACAACGTGCGGGCCCGCTACCGCTTCGGCACCGGCCGGGCCGCGAACGTCGCCGCGATGCGCATCACCCAGGCGGTCACCCGGCCGCTCGGCGTCACCGGCGTCACCAACCCGCAGCCCGCGAGCGGCGGCGCGGACGCCGACGGCCCCGGCCTGACCCGGCGCACCGTCCCGCTGGCGGTCTCCGCCCTGGACCGGCTGGTCTCCCTCGCCGACTACGAGGACTTCGCCCGCTCACGCGCCGGCATCGGCCGGGCCTCGGCCCGCGAACTGTTCGACGGGCGGCGCCGGGTGCTGCATGTGACGGTGGCCGGGGTGGACGACGTCCCGATCGCGCCGGACGCCAAGGTGCTGCGGACGCTGCGGTCCGCCCTCGCCGAGTACGGCGACGCCCGCCTGCCGGTCCACGTCGCGGTGCGCGAGCCGGTGCTGCTGCTGTGCGCCGCGAAGGTGAAGGTGGCCGCCGACCACGCGTGGCCGCTGGTCGAGCCGCGGCTGCGGCGGGCCCTGCTGGATCGCCTGGGCTACGACGGGCGGGAGCTGGGGCAGAGCGCGCACCTGTCGGAGGTGCTGGCGGCGGCCCAGTCCGTACCGGGCGTCGACCATGTGGACGTCGACACCTTCACGGGCGTCCCGGCGTCCGCCACCCCCGCCGAACTCGCCGCACTGGCAGCCGAGTTCACCGACGGGCCACGGCCGTCGGTGCCGTCCAGGCCCGCCACGTACGACGAGCGGATCCACGAGGTGGCCGACGGCGGCGGACAGACCCTCACCGCCATCGCCCGGCGCCACGGCATCACGCTGGCCGAACTGCTGCGCCTCAACCCCGACCTCACCGACACCCGGCCGCTGGCGAAGGGCCGCGCGGTATGTGTCTTCCGCGGCATCCGGCCGGCGCAGCTCGCGCTGTTCTCGCCGCAGGTCCCCGACACCCTGATCCTCACGGAGGTGACCCGATGAACACGGCCAGGGAGCCGGACGGGCTCGCGGAGCTGCTTCCGCAGTGGCACCGGCTGCGCGACGCGGAGGAGGGCGAGCCGCTGCGCGCGCTGCTGGCCGTGATCGCCGAGCAGGTGGACCGGGTGCGCGACGGCGTCGCCCAGCAGTACGACGACTGGTTCGTGGAGAGCGCCGCCGAGTGGGTGCTGCCCTACCTCGGCGACCTGGTCGGCTACCGCCCCCTGCCGGGCTACGAGCGGGTACTGGCGACCGGGCTGCGCGACGGCGGGCTGCCGGACTCCTCACGGCGGCGGCTGGCCGAGGCGCTGGCGCCGCGCCGCGATGTGGCGGCGACGGTCGGCTACCGGCGGCGCAAGGGCACCCTGGCGCTGCTGGAGGAACTGTCGCAGTCGGTCGCGGGCTGGCCGGCGCGGGCGGTGGAGTTCTCCCGGCTCCTCGCGCACCAGCAGCCGGTGAAGCTCTACGGGTCGGGCACCGCGGCCGTCAACGAGCGGCGGCACGGGCGCGGCCGGCTGGCGGACCTGCGCGACGGCGCTGCGCTCGACCTGGCCGGCGGGCCGTTCGGCACCATCGCCCGCTCGGTGGACGTCCGGCGCGCCGACTCCACCCGCACCCAGGGCGGCTACACCCCGGCCGGCGTCGGACTGTTCGTATGGCGGCTGCGGCCCTACTCAGTGACCCGGGCGCCCGCGTACTGCATCGACCGGGCCCGCAACCTCTACACCTTCTCGATCCTCGGCAACGACACGCCGCTGGTGACCCGCCCGGAGCCGGAGCCGTCCGCGACGCACCTCGCCACCCTCGACAACGTGCCGGCCGCCATCCGGCGCCGGCAGCTGCACGACCGGCCCGCCGACTACTACGGGCCGGGCAAGAGCTTCACCATCCGCCGCGACGACGAGGACACGCCCGTCCCGCCCGCCGACATCGTCGTCGCCGACCTCAGCCACTGGCGCTACCGGCCCAAGCGCGGGCAGATCGCCGTCGACCCGGAGCTCGGCCGGATCGCGTTCGGCGCGCGCTGCGCCCCCCGGCAGGGCGTATGGGTGGACTACCACTACGGGTTCGGGGACGAGCTGGGCGGCGGCGAGTACCCGCGCGAGAGGGAGACCGCTGCCGGCGCCGCCGTCTACCGGGTCGGGCCGGGCCAGGCCTTCCAGCGGATCATGGACGCGTACGGGGCGTGGCAGCACGACCGGCGCTCCGGGCACTGCGGCCCCGAGGGCATCATCGAGATCACCCACAGCGGCGCCTACCAGGAGCAGCTCGACTTCGACCTGGACCCCGGCGACCGGCTGGAGCTGCGCGCCGCCGAGGGCACCCGGCCCGTCATCCGCCTCCTCGACTGGTACAGCAACCGGCCCGACGCGCTCAACATCCGGGCCCGGGAGGCCGATTGCCCGGCCGGCGAGCGGCCGCGGATGGTCCTCGACGGGCTGCTGGTCACCGGGCGCGGGCTGAACGTCACCGGCCCGATGGGCGCGCTGGTGCTGCGGCACTGCACGCTGGTGCCGGGCTGGTCCCTGGAGCCGGAGTGCGCTCCGCACTCCCCCGAGGAGCCGAGCCTGGTCCTGGACCGGACGACCGCCTGCGTGGAGATCGACCGGACGATCCTGGGCACCATCGAGGTGATCGGCGACGAGGTGGGCACCGATCCGCTGCCCATCCAGCTGCGCGACAGCATCCTGGACGCCACCGGCCCCGACCGTGCGGCACTGTCCGCACCGGACTGCCGGCATGCGCACGCGGTGCTGTACGCGCACCGCAGCACGGTCCTCGGCGAGGTCCACACCCACGCGGTGCAGCTCGCCGAGAACAGCGTCTTCACCGGACGGCTGCACGTCGCCCGGCGCGGCACGGGCTGCCTGCGCTTTTGCTACGTACCGCCGGGCTCGCGCACCCCGCGCCGCCACCGCTGCCAGCCGGACCTCGCGGGCCCCGGTGGAGCCGCGCGGGTCCGTCCGCTGCTGCGCGGCGAGCGCTACGGCACACCCTGGTACGGGCAGTTGGCGTCGGCCTGCGCACCGCAGATCCGGCGCGGCGCGGAGGACGGCGCCGAGATGGGCGCGTACCACGACCTGTACCAGCCGCAGCGCGAGGACAGTCTGCGGGCCCGGCTGGCGGAGTACACACCGGCGGGCAGCGATGCGGGGGTGGTGTTCGTGACATGAGCCGGCCGCCCGTCCGTGACGTGAACCGCCCGCGCCCCGCGCGCCGTTGCAGCGGCCCGACCGCCGACCTTCCGAACATCCCGTACGAGGGGGACCCCACCCATGCACGCTGATCTCTCGCGCCTCACCCACCGGCCGGAGCGCCGCTACTCCGCGGTGCTCGCCCAGCAGGGCCGCGTCCAGCTGGACGCGGACGCCAACGAGCAGACCGCGATCCAGCTGTTCCAGGCCCGTACCCTCGCCGCCGACCTGATCGGCGCGCACGGCGGCCCCAGCGGCGCCACCGGCTTCAAGATCACCCTGCGCGGCGGCAGCCGCGAACTGGACGACCTGATCATCGGCGGCGGCCGCTACTACGTCGACGGCATCCTGTGCGACGCCACCCGCCCGCAGCCCGGCGCGCCGGTACCCGCACACGGCACGGACGGCGACGACGGCCAGGACGGCCCCGCCGACCGGGACGAGCCGGGCAGCCAGGGCGCGGGCGAACCGGCCGCGCCGCCCACCACCTGGACGTACTGGGACCAGCCCGACGGGTTCCGCGACCCGGAGCGGCCCGGCGACCGGCTGCCCAGCGCCTTCCCGTACCTGGCGTATCTGAAGGTGTGGGAGCGGGTCGTCACCGCCGCCGAGGACCCGGCGCTGCGCGAAGTGGCGCTGGGCCCGGCGATGCCGGACACCGCGGCCCGTACGAAGGTGGTGTGGCAGGTGCTGCCGCTGCCCGCGGAGAAACTGGGCCTCACCGACCACACCCCGCCGGCCGAGGACGTCCGCAAGGCCTTCGCCGAGTGGGCGCGCAAGGAGGCCGCCCCCGCCTCCCGGCTGGCGGCACGCAGCGAACGCCCGGACCACGCGGACGACGAGCCCTGCCTGGTCGCCCCGGACGCCCGCTACCGGGGACCGGAGAACCAGCTCTACCGGGTCGAGGTGCACGACGCCGGCAGCGCCAAGGACGCCACCTTCAAATGGTCCCGAGAGAACGGCTCGGTCACCTTCCCGGTCGACGAACTCGACGGCACCTGGGTCGAGCTGGCGTCACTGGGCAGCGACGACAAGCTGGATCTGAACGTCGGCGACCGCGTCGAGTTCGTCGACACCGCCTACACCAGCCGGGGCGAGGCGGCGCCGCTGCTGCGGGTGGAGGAGGTCGACCTGCCGGGCCGCCGGGTGCGGCTGTCCGACGAGCCGGCGCCCGGCGTCGGCCGGCGCCCGGAACTCCATCCGTTCCTGCGCCGCTGGGACCACCACGAGGGCACCCGCCAAACCGTCCGGCGCGGCGGGCCGGCCGGGCGGCTCAGGCACGGTGCGCTGCCGGTCGAGGAGGGCCGCTGGCTGCCGCTGGAGGACGGCGTCGAGGTGTACTTCGCGCCCGGCGGCCGCTACCGCACCGGCGACTTCTGGCTGATCCCGGCCCGTACCGCCACCGGCGGGGTGGAGTGGCCGGCGGACGCGGCGCGCCGGCCGCTGCTGGAGCCGCCGTCCGGCATCGCGGTGCACTTCGCGCCGCTGGCGTGGGTGGCGGGCGAGCAGGCCGAACCCGATCTGCGCCTGGCGTTCCGTCCGCTGGCGGCGGCCATCCCGGCCGCGGACGACGCGGAGCTGGCCGCCGAGGCCGAGGCGCGGGCGGAGGAGCAGGCGGGCGGCGCCGGGTACGACACGTCCGGCACCGGGTACGACGCGCCGGGCGCGGGCGGCGACGCGGCGCAGCCCGCGCGGAGCAGGTCGCAGACCACCGCGGCGGCCGAAGCCGCGGTCGACGAGGGCGGAGCCGGCTGATGGCCACCCCCCTGACCGCGAGCCGGCTGCTGCAGGCGCTGCGCGAGGAGGGCCTGGTCGTCCACGAGGTCCGCAACTGGCGTAAGCACCACCGCAACACCAAGGGCAGATGGGGCCCGATGCACGGGGTGATGATCCATCACACCGCCACCGACGGCATCAAGGACTCGGTCGACCTGTGCTACGACGGACACCCCGACCTGCCCGGGCCGCTCTGCCACGGCGTGATCGACAAACGGGGCGAGATCCACCTCGTCGGCAACGGCCGCGCCAACCACGCCGGCCTCGGCGACCGCGACGTCCTGGAAGCGGTCATCAACGAGGCACCCGAACTACCGGCGGACAACGCCAAGGACACCGACGGCAACCGGCACTTCTACGGCTTCGAATGCATCAACCTCGGCGACGGCCACGACCCGTGGCCCCCCGAGCAACGCCTCGCCATCGAGAAGGCATCGGCGGCGATCTGCCGCGCCCACGGCTGGACCGAACGCTCGGTGATCGCCCACAAGGAGTGGCGCCCGGGCAAGATCGACCCCCGCGGCTTCACGATGGACGAACTACGGGCCCGCATCAAGCAGCGCCTGTCGAGGGCCCCGGAGGCGACGGGGGCGATGGGGGCGATGGGGGCGACGGACGGTCCGCAGGGGGCGGCGGGCGGTCCGCAGGGGCCGGTGGGGGCGGGGGACGGGGGGCCGGGTGGGGCGGGTGGCTCGGGTGGTTCGGATGGTTCGGGTGGCCCGAGTGGTTCGGGAGGCTGGGACAGCGGGGCCGGTGACGGGACCGGGCGGCGGGTGCCGGTACCGCCCGCACCGCCTGTACCGCCTGTACCGCCCGCATCACCCGCATCACCCGCATCACCCGCATCACCCGCATCACCCGCACCGCAGCATCCGCCCTACGAGCCGTTCCCCGGCCGCGACTTCTTCCGGCCGGAGACGTCCGACCCGCTGATCGCGGCGATGGGCGAGCGGCTGACGGCCGAGGGCTGCGGCCACTACAAGGGCCGCCCGCAACCACAGTGGAGCGAGGCACACCGCAAGTCGTACGCCTCCTGGCAACGCAAACTCGGCTTCCGCGGCAAGGACGCGGACGGCATCCCGGGCCGAGTCAGCTGGGACCGCTTACGGGTGCTGCGGGCGTCGGGGGCGGGCGAGTCGTAGGGCCGGAGGCGGGGACGGGAGCACCGTCGGGCCGGGGGCCGGGGGCTGGATGCCGTAGCAGGTCTGGATGCTGTGCTTGCCGTGCTCGGGTACCCCAGTAGGCCCGGGTCCCGCACCCGGTGCCCCACTCAGGTGCCCCACCCCGGTTCCCCACCCCGGTTCCCCACCCACTGGTTGTCCTTACCTGGTGCACCGCGGGAATACCCCTCCGGACCCACCACGTTGTGGCCCGCAAGGGGCGCCCGCATCCCCTACGGGATGTGTGCGACCGCCCCCTAGGGCCCCGCGCCCCACCCGCCCCCGCGCCCGGCGCACTCTCGGGCATGGACGCACCAAAGCCGGGCGGCCCTCCCCCACAGAGGTCCGCCCGGCTGTTCATGGGTGGTGCGTCGTCGGCCGCCGCCGCGGCCGACGAGCCGGTGATGTCAGGCTGCGGCTCAGACGCCCTGGACCGGGAGGGTCGGGACGGCCGGCTGGGCCGGGAGGGCCGGCAGCGCCGGGATGTTGGCGGCGTTGGTGAGGTCGGCGAGGTCCGCGGGCACGGCCGGAACGGCAACCGCGTCGGTCAGGTTCGCCGGAACGGCAGGCACGGCCGGAACGGCAACCGCGTCGGTCAGGTTCGCCGGAACGGCAGGCACGGCCGGAACGGCAACCGCGTCGGTCAGGTTCGCCGGAACGGCA
>NZ_JBSFYC010000019.1:99678-114073 GCF_053595675.1 Streptomyces sp. NPDC002446
CAGGCACGGCCGGAACGGCAACCGCGTCGGTCAGGTTCGCCGGGACGGCAGGCACGGCCGGAACGGCAACCGCGTCGGTCAGGTTCGCCGGGACGGCAGGCACGGCCGGAGCGGCAGGCACAGCCGGGACATCGGCGGCGTCGGTCAGGTCGGCGGGCACAGCCGGGACGGCGGGCACAGCCGGGGCGGCAGGCACGGCCGGGACAGCCGGAGCGGCAGGCACGGACTTGACCGGGGTCAGGCCCTGCACACCGGCGACGGCCTCGGTGGCGGTGCCCTGCGCGTCGGTCACGACCACGGTGGCCAGGCCCTGCGCGAACGGGGTGGCCTCGGCGGCCGCGCCCTGGGCGAACACGACGGCGCCGGACGCCTTGCCCTGCGCGAAGGGCACCGCGTCGGTCGCCTTGCCCTGCGCGAAGGCGGCCGCGTCGGTCGCCACGCCCTGCGCGAACGGCACCGCGTCAGCGGCGGCGCCCTGCACGAACAGCTGCGCCTGGCCGCCGACGACGGTCACGAACGGCGTCGCCTGGGCGGCCGCGTCACCGGAGAGCCGGCCGGCGTTGCCGACCGCGCCCTGGGCGACCGGCACGACCTTGACGACGACCCGGCGGGCGACGGGCGGCAGCACGTCGTCGGCCGTGCTGTCGACGACCGGACGGGCAGCGGCGAGAGCAGACTGGGCCTGCTTCGTCAGCTGCTCGGGGCGGACACCCGCACCGGCCAGCGCGGCCAGCAGGTTGTCGGCGGAGCCGGGCGCCTTCGGCAGCGCGGGGGTCTTGGGCAGCTCCGGCAGACCACCGGGCAGGTCGGCGGACGGCACGCCCGGGGTCGCGGGCAGCGACGGAACGGAGGGCAGCGTGCCGTCGGCGAGACGGCCGGCCTTGCCCAGGTCGGCGCCCTTCGCGGCCTTCGCGGCCTTCTTCGCGGCCTTGTTGACGGCCTTCGCGGCCTTCTTGGCCTTCTTCGGGTCGGCGGCCTTGTTGACGTCACCGGTCTTCGGCAGGCCCGCGCCGCCGGCCAGCTTCTGCACACCGTCCACGGCACCGGTGACCTCACCGAGCTTGCCGGTGGGCAGCTCCGGCGTCGCCACGCCGTCACCGAGGGCACCGGTCGCCTTGCCGGCCACATCGCCGGCCGTCTTCTGCACCGTGCCGGTGGCGTCGGCACCGGTGACGCTCCCGACGGTCTTGGTCGCGGTGCCGGTCACCGTGCCGGTGGCGGGAAGGTCCGGGGTGGCGGGCAGCTCGGCGGCGCTCGCGGCGGCGGAGCCCAGGGCCCACAGTCCGGTGGCGGCAGCGGCAACGACGATGGAACGGCGGATGTTCGAGCGCATGGTGATGAAGTCCTTCGAATTCAGGAGGGGTTTAAGGGCAGACCTGTCCCGCCCCCGCGCGGCAGGTCCAGTTACAGACGCGGAGCGGTCTGCCCTAGCCCGGGAATTCGAGGATGTCTTCGGCACGCATGCGCGTCGGAGCGCCATCGGCCGTACGGATGCCACCGGGCAGCAGCCCGAGGCTGAAGGGGGCCGCCGGGGCGGCGGCGTGCTGGTCCCCGCCACGGGAGCCGTGGCCGTCACCGGCGGTGTGCGACGCGGGCGCCACCGGGCCCTGCGGAAGCTGCCCCGGAAGGCCCTCGCGGCCCGCGTCCCGCTGCTCGTGAACAGCGGTCGCGGACTGCTCGGCGGCCGGCGTGCGCGGGCCGTCGGCGAGGTGCGCGAACGGGGCGGCAGCGCCGTCACCCGTCGCGGCGGTCCGCGGACCGGCCGGCTGCGCGCCGCCCGGCGTACGGCCCTGCTGGTGGCCCGCGCCGTCGCCGGGACGGCCCGCGTGCTCACCGGAGGGAACGTCAACGGGCAGCGCGGCACCGGCCGCGTCGCCGATCTCCCGTACGACCCGGCTCACCGGCTCGGTGATCCGGCCGGTGACCGGCGCGGTCTGCTCGGCGGCGGGCCGTACGGCCCCGGCCACCGCGGTGGACGCGTCCTTCGCCCGCCCGGCGAACTCCTCCCGGGTCTCCTGGCCCCGCCGCTCAAGGGCGGCCTCGGAGCCGGACAGCCGGTCCGTCGCCCCGTTCCGGGTGGCGGCCCGGTCCGGGGTGGACGCCTCGGCCTGCTCCCACTCCGGGGACGCCGCCCCGCTCAGGGCCTGCGCGCCCGTACGGTCGTCGGCGTGGGCGCCGGGACCGAAGGCGAAGCCGAGGGCGACGAAGCCCACCAGGAAGAGCCCGGCCAGCAGCGCACGCCGCGCGGCCACCGTGCGCGGCAGGCGCACGGCAGCAGGCAGGGCGAACACAGCAGACAAGGAGGGGACCTTCCCATACGGACGGGGACATCCGGGCACACGGCCTCGATGTCACGCGCGTCACGGGCGATCGAGCGATGCCCTGATCCTTGCACGAGGAGCCAGGTGCCACGCAAGTCCTCCCGGTGCATCGGTCACCGATGCTCCGCCATGTCCGGTATGGGCAGCGGCCGTTTCTCCAGCGCGGCCGCCATCACCTCCGGAAACAGGTCCGGTGTGCAGGCGAACGCCGGGGCGCCCAGGGCCGCGAGCGCCGCGGCATGCTCCCGGTCGTAGGCGGGCGCGCCCTCGTCGGAGAGCGCCAGCAGGGTCACGAACTGCACGCCGGACGCCTTCATCGCGGCGACCCGCCCGAGCATCTCGTCGCGGATGCCGCCCTCGTACAGGTCGCTGATGAGGACGACGACGGTCTCGGCGGGGCGGGTGATACGGGACTGGCAGTAGGCGAGCGCGCGGTTGATGTCCGTGCCGCCGCCGAGCTGGGTGCCGAAGAGGACGTCGACCGGGTCGTCCAGCTGGTCCGTCAGATCGACGACCGCGGTGTCGAAGACGACCAGCCGGGTGTCGACGGCCCGCATGGAGGCCAGCACCGCGCCGAACACGGAGGCGTAGACGACCGAGGCGGCCATCGAACCGGACTGGTCGATGCAGAGCACCACGTCCTTCTTCACCGACTGCGCGGCCCGGCCGTGGCCGATCAGCCGCTCGGGGACGACCGTGCGGTACTCCGGGAGGTAGTGCTTGAGGTTCGCCCGGATCGTGCGGTCCCAGTCGATATCGCGGTGGCGCGGCCTGCTGATCCGCGCGGAGCGGTCCAGCGCGCCGGTGAGCGTGGCGCGGGTGCGGGTCGCGAGCCTCTTCTCCAGCTGCTCGACGACCTTGCGGACGACGGCCCGTGCGGTCTCCTTCGTCGTCTCGGGCATGACCTTGTTCAGGGAGAGCAGCGTGCCCACCAGATGCACGTCCGCCTCGACGGCCTCCAGCATCTCCGGCTCCAGCAGCAGCGCGGACAGCCCCAGCCGGTCGATGGCGTCACGCTGCATCACCTGCACCACCGGGGACGGGAAGTACGTCCGGATGTCGCCGAGCCAGCGCGCGACGCCGGGCGCCGAGGCCCCCAGCCCCGCCGCACGCCGCCCGCCGTCGGCGCCCCTGGCCCCGGCCGCCTTCTCCCGGCCGTAGAGCGAGGCCAGCGCCCCGTCCATGGCGGCGTCGCGGCCGTGCAGCCGGCATCCGGTGCCGTCCGCGTCGCCGCCGCCCAGCACCAGCCGCCAGCGACGCAGCCGCTCGGCTTCGGCCTCCTGTCCTGTTGCCGCACTGGTCAACTCGCCACCCCCGTAAGGTCCTCGGCCGTCCGGCCCGCCCGGTCGCCGCCCTGGCCGCCCGGCCGGTCGCCCGGCCCGTCGTCCGGTCCGTCGTCCGGCCGCTCCTCGTCGAATCCGTACTGTCCGATGCCCAGCAGCACGCGCAGCGTGGGGAGTACGGCCGCGGCACGGTCGCGGTCCAGGCCGGGCCCGAAGCCCGGCACAGCCGCCGCCGTGTCCTCGCCGAAGGGCCCGCGCGAGGCGGCCGCGGGGCCGCGGCGGATCAGCTCCCCGAGCGTGCGCCGCACACCGCTGTCGTACTCCGCGAACGTTCTGCGCAGCAGCGGCAGTACGTCCGTGAACGCGGCGTCCGGCACACTCGTCAGCCAGCCGTCGACCAGCGCGAGCAGCCGCTCGTCATGGACCAGCAGCATGCCGCCGTCCCCGCCGCCGGCGAAGCCCTCGATCCAGCCCGCGGCGTCGGCGGGCCGGGCGCCCGGTGACAGGGCCAGGCCCATCAGCCGCTCGGCGTCCCCGCCGCCCAGCTCGCCGTCGTCCAGCAGCAGCCGGGTGGCCCGGCCGCGGATCGTCCCCGCCACCGCGTCCCGTTCGCTCACCGCGCGCAGCACCGCGGCCCAGCGCGCCCGCAGGTCCCCCGGCGGCGACGGCGACTGGGCGAGCAGGCCGACGGCCTGGTGCGTGGCGTCGAGATGGCCGCGCATTCCGGCGGCGCCGTCCGCGTCCAGGCCGGCGCAGGCCGGCGGCAGCCCCACGAAGACCCGCTCGGCCAGGCCCGTCGCCACCTCGCGGAGCGCCGCGGCGTCCGTGCCGCGCACATCGCCGTAGCGCACCGACCGTACGAGGGCGGGCAGCGCCTGGGCGAGCTGCCCCACGTCCGCGTCGAGCGCCGCGCGGTCCGCCAGCGCCCGCATCACCACCGGCAGCGCATCGGGGAGCCCGGCGAGCAGACAGCGCTCGGCGAGCGCCGTCACCTCGGCGAGGGCGGCCGCCCCGGACGCCTCGGACGCGGCCTTGGCGGTGGCCGCCGCCAGCACGGTCGTGCCCCAGATGCCGGCCTCCGCGACCCGCACCGACAGCTCGGGCTCCCAGCGCAGCCGCCACGTCTCACGGAACGTGCCGGTGCCGGCGCGGGAGCGGACGGGCTCGCCCCAGCAGACGCCCAGCAGCCGCAGCCGGTGCAGCAGCCGGCTGCGCCCGGCGTCGGTCTCCTTGCGCAGGTCCAGCTCCCACTCCCGCTCCAGGGCCTCCGGTTTGAGCCGCAGCGCCCGCTGGCTGCGGGCGATGTCCCGTTGCAGCGGCACCGCGGGGGCGTCCTCGGGGACCTCGCCCAGCACCTCGCCGACCACCAGCCGGTCGTGGATCAACAGGGACGGTGCGTCGGTGCCGTCGCCCATGACGGCCCGGACGGCGTCGTCCAGCTCGCTCAGTCCGGCCAGCGGGCGGCCGCGGACCGCGGCCAGCGCCTCGGCCAGCCGGACCGCCTCGATGACATGCGCCGAGGAGACGGCGTAGTCCTCCTCCCGCAGCAGCCCGGCGACCCTGGTCAGCCAGCGTTCGACGGGGCGGTCGGGTGCGCTGAAGAGATGGCCGTACCAGCCGGGGGAGGCGATGCCGGCGCCGTAGCCGCTGCGCCGGGAGAGCCGCCGGTACGTCCAGGGCACCCATGTCACCGCCGTCTTCGCCTTCGGCAGGCCCTTGAGCAGCCGGCGGTCGGCGGCCATGGTGGTGCGCTGCGCCAGCGCCGGGACGTGCCAGGCCCCGCACACCACCGCGACCTCGTCGCCGAACTCCCTGCGCGCGGCCCGCAACCGCAGCCGCATATGGGCCTCGCGCAGCGTGTCGCGGGCGGGGCCACCTCCCGCCCGAGCGGAGCCGGGAGCGGGGCAGCCGCCGTCGCCGTACGACGCGCGCAGCACCCCCATGGCCTCGGCGAGCGCCGCGAACGGGGCCAGCGCGTCCGCGCCGGGGCCCGCCCCGCCCCCGCGGTGCTCGACCACGTCCTCCCACCAGCGTTCCGGGTCGTCGTAGCCGGCGGCCTCGGCCAGCACCCGGACCGGGTCGACCCGTACGTCGGGGCCGTCGGCCGGCTCGTCGGCAGCGGCCCGCGCGGCGCCGTCGGACTCCTCCCCTGCCAGGGAGTGCGCCGCGGGCAGGTCGATGAAGCGGACGGGGACCCCGCGCTCCAGTGCCCAGCGCAGCGCCACCCACTCCGGGGAGAACTCGGCCAGCGGCCAGAACGCGGCACGGCCGGGGTCGTCCAGCACATGGGCGAGCAGCGCGACCGGCGGCCGCATGCCCTCCTGCGCGGCCAGCGGCACCAGCTCGTCGGCCTCCGGCGGGCCCTCGATCAGCACGGCGGCGGGCGTGCACTGCTCCAGGGCGGCCCGCACCGCCCGCGCGGATCCGGGCCCGTGGTGCCGCACCCCGAGCAGCACCGGCCCGCGCCCGCTCATGCGCCCACCTCACGGCAGGCGCGGTAGAAGTCCTTCCAGCCGTCGCGCTCGCGCACCACCGTCTCCAGGTACTCCTGCCATACGACGCGGTCGGCGGCCGGGTCGCGGACCACGGCGCCCAGGATGCCCGCGGCCACGTCCCCGGCGCGCAGCACACCGTCCCCGAAGTGCGTGGCCAGCGCCAGGCCGTTCGTCACCACCGAGATGGCCTCGGCCGTGGAGAGCGTGCCGGACGGTGACTTGACCTTGGTGCGGCCGTCGCCGGTGACACCGTCCCGCAGCTCACGGAAGACCGTGACGACCCGGCGGATCTCGTCCATGCCTTCGGGGGCGGCGGGCAGCTCCAGCGAGCGGCCGATCTGCCCGACCCGCCGCGAGACGATGTCCACCTCCTCCTCCGGGGTCGCCGGCAGCGGCAGCACGACGGTGTTGAAGCGGCGGCGCAGCGCGCTGGAGAGCTCGTTGACGCCGCGGTCGCGGTCGTTGGCGGTGGCGATGAGGTTGAAGCCGCGGACGGCCTGCACCTCCTGGCCCAGCTCCGGAATGGGCAGGGTCTTCTCCGACAGGACCGTGATGAGCGTGTCCTGTACGTCGGCGGGGATGCGGGTCAGCTCCTCGACCCGGGCGGTCATGCCCTGCGCCATGGCGCGCATCACCGGACTGGGCACCAGCGCCTCCCGGCTGGGGCCGTTCGCCAGCAGCCGGGCGTAGTTCCAGCCGTAGCGGATCGCCTCTTCGGGGGTGCCAGCCGTGCCCTGCACCAGCAGGGTGGAGTCGCCGCTGACGGCCGCCGCAAGATGCTCGGACACCCAGGTCTTGGCGGTTCCCGGCACACCGAGCAGCAGCAGCGCGCGGTCCGTCGCCAGGGTCGTCACGGCGACCTCGATGATCCGGCGCGGGCCGACGTACTTGGGTGTGATGACCGTGCCGTCCGCGAGCGTGCCGCCGAGCAGATAGGTCGCGACCGCCCACGGCGAGAGCCGCCAGCGCTCCGGCCGCGGCCGGTCGTCGGCGGCCGCGAGGGCCTTCAACTCCTCGGCGAACGTGTCCTCGGCGTGCGGCCGGAGCACCTGACCGCCCCCGGCCGCCAGCGCCGCCGCGGTCTCCTCGTCAGGTGTGGTGATGGTGTTCTCGGACATGGCTCCCCCTCGTCACAAGGACTGCGGCCGGCACCGCGAAACGCCGTCGGCCGCTTGCGGAAACAAGCCTGCACCACACCACTGACAACGCCCCCAAAAACCGCCTCTGACCTGCGAGTTCGTCGGACTGTCCGGCGTGCGCGGAGGCGATTGTCAGTGGTGCGTCGTAGCGTCGAAGACATGAATCCGCAGGGGGAACGCTGGACGACGGACCAGGTGCTCGCGCTGGCGCCTGACGAGGCATCACGCAGGGCGGGCGGCAAGCTCGCGGCGCCCGGGCCGTGGTCGGAGACGGGAGCGGACGGGGGCGCGGTGTGGGGACTGTGCAAGGGCAGCGGCAAGAAGCCGTACCAAACCGTCGTGGACATCAAGACAGCCGCCTTCAGGTGCAGTTGCCCCAGCCGCAGGTTCCCGTGCAAGCACGCGCTGGGGCTGCTGCTGCTCTGGGCGGGCGAGGAGCAGGCGGTGACGGCCGCCGAGCCGCCGCAGTGGGCGGACGAGTGGCTGGCCGGCCGCCGCGAGCGCGCCGGGCGCAAGGAGGCGGCTGCCGCGACCGCGGACCCGGAGGCCGCCAAGCGCCGCTCGGAGCGCCGGATGCAGCGGATCGCCGCGGGCGCCACGGAGCTGGAGCAGCGACTGGAGGACCTGCTGCAGTCCGGCCTCGCCTCCGCCGGCCGCGCCGGCTCCTGGGACGAGACCGCGGCACGCATGGTCGACGCCCAGGCGCCCGGACTCGCCGCGCGGGTACGCGAGTTGGGGTCCGTGGCGGCATCCGGTGCCGACTGGCCGGCCCGGCTGCTGGCGGAGTGCGCCCTGCTGCACCTCCTCGACCAGGGCTTCCTCGGCATCGACCGGCTGCCGGCCCCGCTCGCGGCGACGGTCCGCGCACGCGTCGGACTGACCACGGAGGCCGCCGACCTGCTGACCGGCCCGCAGGCCGCCACGGTACGCGACCGCTGGCTGGTCCTCGCCCAACAGGACAGTGATGACGGCAAGTTGACCACCCGCCGCATCTATCTGCGGGGCGAGCGGACCGGCCGGCTGGCGCTGCACCTCTCCTTCGGCGGCGGCAGCCGCCCCCTGGACCTGGCCCTGCCGCCCGGCCTGGTCCTCGACGCGGACCTGGCCTACTACCCGGGCGCCCGCCCGCTGCGCGCCACCCTGGGCGAGCGGCACGCCCCACCGGCCCCGGGCCCGGTACCGCCCGGCTGCGGCGTCGACGCTGCCCTGGCCGCGTACGGCGATGCGCTGCGCGACGACCCCTGGCTGGAGTCCTGGCCGGTGGTGCTCGCCGACGTCACCCCCGTCCCGGGCCGCGACGGCGCAGGCTGGCAACTGGCCGACGCGGACGGGGAGTCGGCGCTCCCGCTGGACCCGCGCTGTCTCGGCAGTGCGGGCCCCTGGCAGCTGGCCGCCATATCGGGCGGCGCGCCGCTCACGGTCTTCGGCGAATGCGGCCACCGCGGCTTCCTGCCGCTGACCGCCTGGGACCCGACCCCGGTGGCCCTGTGACCGCAGCCCGCGGCCTCGCCTGCCGCACCCGCAGCGACCACCGCTCAGCCACGTACCCCATCCACCACCCACGCCTGGAGGACGGGCATGACGACCACCACCAGCCCTGACACCGCCGACGCCACCACCGGCCCCGACACCACCCACGTCACCACCGGCCCCGACACCACCCACGCCACCCACGCCACCACCGGTCCCGGCGCTTTTGACGTCATCACCGCCGGCAGCGCACCGCCCGCCGCGTCCGGCCCGCCCTCTGCTCCCCCGCCCGCCGCGACCGCCCCGGTCCCCTGGCCCGAACTCGTCAGCGCGGCGTTGCTGGGGACCGAACGGCGCAGACCGCCGGTGGCGGTGCGGTCCGGGCAGAGCGCCGCGGCCGCCCTGCTGGACGCGGCCGCGGTCAGCACGGTGCGCCGGCGCGCCGCACTGCGCCCCGCGCCGGCCGGAGAACGGCCCGCGCCGGCCCCGGCCGATCCCCGGCCCCCGCTGCCGCCCGCCGCGCGCCGCAGACTGTCGCTGCTGCTCGCCGACCGCGGCGGCACCTCAGGCGCCAGCCGCCGCGGCACGGCCCCCGACCTCACCGAACTGCTGCCCCAGTGGCTGGCCGCCGCCGACGCCCGCGGCTACCGCGCCCCCGAGGCACTGCTGCCCGCGCTGCTCGACGCCGCCCGGGCCCGTACGGACCTGCGGCCCGCCGCCCTCGCCCTCGCCGGGCCGCGCGCCCTGTGGCTGGCGCAGCTCAACGACGCCTGGCGGTTCGCGCTCCGCGGGACCGCCGGCCCGGCCGCCCTCCCCGGGGCCGACGACCCCGACGGCGTACGGCGGCACTGGGAGGAGGGCCTGTTCGCCGAACGGGTCGCCCTGCTCACGGCGCTGCGCCGCCACAACCCGCAGACGGGCCTGGACCTGCTGCGCACGACATGGCCCACAGAACGGGCCGAGGACCGCCTGATGTTCCTCGACTCCCTGCGCGAGGGCCTCTGCCCGCCCGACGAGCCCTTCCTCGAAGAGGCGCTGTCCGACCGCAGCCGCAATATCCGCGCCACGGCCGCCGAACTCCTCTCCGCGCTGCCCGGCTCCGCACTCGCCGCCCGTATGGCACGCCGCGCCCACACCTGCATCGGACCGGACCGCACAACCGGCACGGCGGTCATCGCCGTAGAGGCGCCGCACGAATGCGACGCGGGCATGCAGCGCGACGGCGTGACGGCCAAGCCGCCCTCCGGGCGCGGCGAACGGTCCTGGTGGCTGAGCCAGTTGGTGGAGGCCACACCGCTGGACGGATGGCGCGAGCGGTTCGAGGGCCGCGACCCGGCGGCGATCGTGGCACTGCCGGTGGCCGACGACTGGCAGACCGAGCTGCACGACGCCTGGTGCCGCGCCGCCGTGCGCCAGCGCAACGCCGACTGGGCGCGGGCACTGCTGGGCGCGCCGTCCGCAGCCTCCCAAACCGCCGAGGTCACCCCGGCCGGCTCCACACGCGACCTGACCAAACTGCTGACCGTACTGCCCGCTGCGGAACGCGCCCGGTGGGTGGCGGAGTTCATCGCCGCACACGGCCTGTCGGACGCCTTCCGGATGCTCGGCGTGTGCGCGGTCCCCTGGGCCGAGCCACTGGGCCGCGCCGTCGTCGACGCCCTGGACATCGCCCGGGACGCCGGCAGCTACCCATGGAGCTTCAGCGGCGTGATGGGCCTGGCCGAACGCTGCCTGGACCCGGCCACCGCCGACCGGCTCGACATGCTCACCGCGGCCACGGACGAGCCGGAAGGCGCCTCGCCCGGCTCCGGCGGCTACTGGGCCGAGGCGTTCCAGCGGCTGGTCGGCACGCTACGGCTGCGCGCCACGATGCTCGACGAGCTCACCCCGCCGCCGACCGGCGGCCACGAGAGCCGGAGCGCGCCATGACCCCTTGCACCCCGGCCGCCCGCTCGTGGCGCCCGTATCCGCTCCGCCGCCGACTGCCGCGCCGCGCCTCAGACCGCCAGCGGGCGCACGTTCGCGTTGACCCACTCCACGATCGAGGAGGTCGTCGCCCCCGGGGTGAAGATCTCCGCGACGCCCTGCTCCTTGAGCGGGGCGATGTCCGCCTCGGGGATGATGCCGCCGCCGAAGACCTTGATGTCCGCCGCGTCGCGCTCCTCCAGCAGGGCGATGACCTTCGCGAAGAGGGTGTTGTGCGCGCCGGAGAGGATCGACAGCCCGATCGCGTCGGCGTCCTCCTGGATCGCGGTGTCGACGATCTGCTCCGGGGTCTGGTGCAGCCCCGTGTAGATCACCTCCATACCGGCGTCGCGCAGCGCCCGCGCGATGACCTTGGCCCCCCGGTCGTGCCCGTCCAGGCCCGGCTTGGCCACCACCACACGGATCGGCCCCGACCTGCCCGCCGCGCCCTGGCTCCCCGCTTGCGCCCCGTCCTGCCGAGCCACACTCATCACTGCCTCCAAGCCATGCACGACACGGTGGTGCCGCCGAGCCGACAATCGATCGCGCGACCGCGATCCGGCGGCCACGAGCGTGAACGAACGTTATCTCCAGCATCCCGTACCCAGCCGTTTCGTGACATCCGGGGAGGGGGAAATCACACACGGGACACGTTCGCTACGCGCCGCGTTCCGCGCGTCGTCACGCCACGGCCAAGTGGCGCAGTGCGCGCGGACCGGGCGCCCGGGGAGCCACAGCAGGGCCACCACGCCATCGGGAGCGCATCAGGGCGAGTACGCCGCATACTCGCCGCCGCCACCCGGAGGCACCTCCCGCTCGGGCGAAGCCGAGAGCGGGTGAGGCTTCCCGCGAGGGCACAGGGGGGTCGACGCCGCCTCCCCCATGCCATTCGGGAGGTCGCCATGCAGGCCCTGCCTTTGCTCACCGCACCCCTGCTGATCGCACGCGCCTTCAGCGCACCCCTCAGATGCGCACAGCTCCTCCCCCCGCGCGCCTCCCGCCTCCTCGTCCGCAGCACGATCGTGGAACTGGCCGTCCTCGCCGGCCACCTCCTCCTCTACCCCACCGGCATCTCCCCGGAGCGCCCCCTGCCCCGGCCCGTACCCCGCCCCCGGGCACACCCCCTTGAAGGACACCCGGAGACGGACCCGCGCCGGCCCGCCGCCGACGCGCCCGCACTCCTGCCGACCGAGGGCCGCGCCCACCCGCCCGTCCTCCTGCTGCACGGCTTCATCGACAACCGCTCCGTCTTCGTACTGCTGCGCCGCTCGCTGCACCGCCACGGCTGGCGCCACGTCGAGGCGCTCAACTACTCCCCGCTCACCTGCGATCTCCGCAAGGCCGCCGAGCTGCTGAGCCGCCATGTCGAGGACGTGTGCGCGCGGACCGGTCACGGCAGGGTGGACATCGTGGGCCACAGCCTCGGCGGGCTCATCGCCCGGTACTACGTCCAGCGGCTCGGCGGCGACCTGCGCGTCCGTACGCTCGTCACGCTCGGCACCCCGCACTCCGGCACCCGCGTCGCGTCCCTGATGCCGGCGCACCCGATCGTCCGCCAGATGCGCCCCGATTCCGAAGTGATAGCAGAGTTGTCACTTCCGGCACCGAATTGCCGGACGCAATATGTCGCTTTCTGGAGCGAGCAGGACCAGGTGATGGTGCCGGCCGCGACAGCCAGAATCGATCACCCGGATTTGATCGCGTACAACGTGCATGTCGCCGGTGTCGGACATCTCGCCCTCCCGGTCAACGGCACCGTCGCCGCCGGAATACGGGAAGCGCTGGTCTCGTCCGAGGCGGCCGGGGAAGGGGACGGGGACGCCGTTTCGGTGGCCTGACCTCGCCCCGCAACATGGCGCGCGATCGAACAGACATCGAACGACGCGCCAAGAACTCGCATGCGGGCTGCCGAAAGGCGGCCAAATGCCCGGTCTTGCCGAACCCGGAACCCGTGGAAGATTGTCGCCGTCGCGTACCGCCGGGTACAGTCGCCGCTAATTCTCCTGCTGCCGAGGCGAAAGAGAAGTTGGTGAACGACCGTCACCCATCGGAAGGCCCTCTTCCGACCGGCTCCGCTTCCGACGCCTCGTATGCGCACTATCCCGCCTACGACGCCTACGGGCAGCAGCATTCCGGGACCGGCAGCGCCCCCTACGGCGACGGCGACCCCCTCTTCGGCTCCCTCCCCGGCAGCTACGACACCGGGATGTACGACACCGGCACCTATGCGACGGGCGCCTACGACACCGGCACCTACGACGCCGGCATGACGGGCACCGGTTCCTACGCCACCGGCACGCACGGCACCGACACCTACGGCGCGAGCGCCTACGGCACGGGCAGCTACAGCACCGGCGGCTACGACACGGGGGCCTACGACACTGGCACCTATGACGCCGGCATGACGGGCACCGGTTCCTACGACACCGGCAGCTTCGCCGCGACACAGTGGGGCACCGGCGCCTACGAGACCGGCACCGCCACGGACTACGACCCGTACGCACACACCGCGTACGAGCCCCCGGCACCGGACGCGACCGCCTACACCCCGGCGCCGCACACCTCTCCCTCGTACGAGACGGCCGCCTACGAGGCCACCGCCTACGGACACGGCGGATACGACACCGGGAGCCACCCCACCGGCGCCTACGACACCGGCAGTTACCCCACCGGGGCATACGAGACAACCGGCACATTCGAGGCAACCGGCGCCTACGACACCATCGGCCACCAGGCCACCGCAGTCGAGGAAACGGCAGCCTTCGAGACCGCAACGTTCGAGACCGCGACCTTCGAAACCTCGGCCTTCGAGAACGCGGGCTTCGAGAACCAGGGCTTCGACAGCTCCCCCTTCGACACCGGGAGCTTCGAGGCCACGGCGATCTGGCCGGCCGCGGACCAGGAGCTGATCGCCCAGATCCCGGCCCAGGCCGGACCGCCTCCGGGCGACACCAACCAGTGGGACACCACCACTTGGGACAGCAGCGAACAGCACCACGACGCCTCGCTGCGCGCTGCCACCGGCACCTCCCCGGACGATGACGGCGACACCGGCGACGGCGGCGGCATCGCCGACACCAGCGACGCCGCCGCCGTCGCGGACGCCATGACGCAGGCCATGCCGGTCACCCCCGCGGCCGCCGCCCCCGCCGGCCGACGGGTCACCGGCCCCCCGCCCGGCAAGGCCGTCCGCGGCCGGGGCCGACGTCGCCCCGCCAAGCGGTCGGCACTGCTGACCGTCGCCGTCCCCTCGGTCGCCGCCATGGGGGTCTGCGGTGTGGCCGCCGCGTCCGTAGCCGGCATCGGCGGCGACGACAAGGACGACACCACCAACCAGGCCGGCCCGGTCAGCCCCGGCAACGTCAAGCCCTCCGCGGCCAACAACAAGCTCGACACCCAGCTCGCCGGACTCAGCGCCAGCGCCGATGACTTCCGCGACCGGGCCAGCCGCACCCAGGAGCGAATCGACCTCAAGGAGCGCCAGGCGCTGGAGCGCAAGCGCAAGGCAGAGGAAGCGGCCCGCAAGGAGGCCATGCGCCCCAAGTTCGTGCTGCCGGTCAACCAGCACGGCCTCAGCGCCCTCTTCGGCCAGGCGGGCGTGAACTGGATGTCCGTACACACCGGTATCGACTTCCCGGTCAGCTACGGCACCCCGGTCCTGGCCGCCACCGACGGCAGCGTTCGCACGCAGTGGAACTCCGCCTACGGGAACATGGCGATCG